>JAUXJK010000104.1 GCA_030624785.1 Actinomycetes bacterium | reverse complement strand
TCCGACGCAGATGCTCTCGCGGCCGCCTACCTGCGGCCTCCGGTCCGCATCGCCGAAGGTCTACGCCTCGGCGAGGTAGCGACCGCGATGGTCGATCTTTCCGACGGTATCGGTGTTGATGCCGGACACATCGCCGCCCAATCAGGCTGCTGCCTGGAAATTGCACTCGAGCAGCTGCCTCTGGCCACCGGCGTCGATCGCACAGGCGAGAAGCTGTACTGGGCCATGGGCGAGGACTACGAGCTCCTGGCCACCGTGCCGCTCGCTGAGGCGACCAAGCTCGGGCACCCCATCATCGGATGCTGCCGCGAGGGTTCTGGCGCCGTCGTCACGCGCGCGGGCGCCCCAATCGATCTGCCCGGATACGAGCACTTCTCTGCCGGCAGCTAGCGGCCGATGGCGCGCTAGTACCTCGCTGCCGCGTTGCTCTAGGGCGTTACGCGGTTGAGCCGAGCCACTGAGCCCACGACTTCTCGAAATGGCTCTTGGGTCGTGCGCCGACGACCGTGTCCTGCGCTTCGCCGCCTTCGAACAGGATCACCGTCGGAATCGACAGCACGCTGTAGTCGATGGCTGTCTTCTGATTGTCGTCAACGTTGAGCTTGAGGAACTTGATGTCCTCGTGATTGGCCGCCATCTCTTGCAGGATCGGCGCGATCGTTCGACATGGACCGCACCACGGCGCCCAGAAATCGACGACGACAGGGCCGTTGGCGTTGAGGACTTCTTGCTGGAATTCAGAGTCGGTTACTTCGGGAAGTTCTGACATATTCGCGAGTATACCTTTGCGTTTGAGGGTTTCCGAGGCCTGTTAGAGGCGCCCACGAGCCGAGGCGATGCGCAGTGCGGGGACTTTCCAGACCGCCTCGCCGACGATTCCGTAGGACATCTTCGAGCGGCCGCTGGTCCTCTCGGAAAACACGATGGGCAACTCGGTGACCGAAAAGCCCGCTCTGATGGCTCGATACGTGACCTCGACCTGAAACGCGTAGCCCTGCGCGGCAACGTTCCCAAGCGGAAGAGTCTCGAGTACCTCGCGACGAAAACACTTGAAACCGCCAGTCAGATCTGAAACGCCAACGCTCAGGATCGCCTGAGCGTAGAGGCAGCCCCCGCGACTGACTGCCTGCCGCAGCAGCGACCAGTTCCGGGTTCCGCCTCCCTCGACGTACCGCGATCCGATCGCAACATCTGCGTTGTCTGTTGCGGCCACGAGTCTGGTGAGGTCGCTGGGGTCGTGCGAGAAGTCGCAGTCGATCTCTGCGATCAGGTCTGCGCCGGCTGCCAGAGCATGAGCGAACCCTGCCAGGTAGGCGCGACCGAGACCCTCCTTGCGCGGCCGATGGAGCACGTCGACCCAGGTGTGCCTGTCCGCGAGGGCTTGAGCGATCTCGCCGGTTCCGTCGGGCGAGCCGTCGTCGACGACGAGGACACGACACGGTATTGCAAGGCGCTCGAACACCTCTCCGAGTGCAAGCACCATCGGCTTGACGTTCGTTCGCTCGTTGTAGGTAGGCAGGCAGACGACCAGCACGGGCCTATGATCGCGGGTGACGTGGCTGACGCGCTACCACCAAACATCGAGCTGGCCAGAACCTTCGACCTGCTGGCCGACCTTCTGCAACTCGACGGCGCTGATGGGTTTCGCCTCAACGCGTATCGCACGGCTGCCCAACGCATCCGCGATTCGGCGACGTCGGTCGCCGCCCTCGCGCTCGAAGGCGAGGCCAAACGGCTCGATGGAATCGGCAAGACAATCGAAGCGAAGATCGTCGAGCGCGTGGAAACGGGCCAGATCAGCGCGCTTTCGAAGCTAGAGGGGACGATTCCAGTGGGTCTCGTCGATGTGATGCACGTTCCGGGTCTCGGGCCAAAGACGGCTCGCAGATTGTGGGACGAGCTAGGCATCGAAGACGTCGCTGGGCTTCGTGCGGCCGCAGAAGAAGGACGGGTCAGCTCGCTTCAAGGCCTCGGAGAGAAGTCGGAGCAACGTATTCTCGAAGCGCTCACGCGCCCACGCGCCGACCTTGATACGGATCGAGTTCTGCTCGGGCGAGCGCTTCCACTGGTCGAGGCGCTCGTCACCTATGTGAGCAACCACCCGGCGGCTGAGCGCGTCTCGGATGCAGGTAGCGCTCGCAGACGATCCGAGACGCTCAAGGATGTCGACCTCATCGCGACCTCGGACGACCCAGCTGCATTGCTCGAACACTTCGTTGCGTTTCCATCCGCGGCCAAGGTGACGGCTCACGGAGAGACAAAGGCCACGTTGGTCTCCCAGGACGGAATCTCGGCAGATCTCAGGGTCGTGCCGCCGGGATGCTACGGCAACCTTCTCCAGCACTTCACGGGTTCGAAGGCCCACAACGTCGCGCTTCGCGAGGAGGCTGTTCGACAGGGGCTTTCGGTCTCTGAGTGGGGCATAGAGGCTACTGACGGGTCGACGTTGACGATGGACTCGGAGGAGGGGGTCTATGAAGCTCTCGGCTACGCGTGGATCCCACCCGAGCTACGAGAGAACACGGGCGAGCTCGACGCGGCCCGTCACGGCTCGCTGCCCGAGCTGGTCGAGTCAGTACGCGGCGATCTGCACATGCACACAACGTGGTCCGACGGCAAGGCATCGGTCGAGGAGATGGCACTCGAAGCGAAGACCCGCGGTCTCGACTACATCGCCATCTGTGATCACGCGCGCCGACTCCGCGACGACCGGTTGGCTGGCCAACTCGCGGAGATCGGCGAGGCCAACGAGAAGATCTCGGCGCTACAGGTACTTTCAGGTGCTGAGGTCGACATTCGAGCAAACGGATCTCTAGACATGCCTGATGATCTTCTCGAGGGCCGTGACTGGGTTGTTGCATCGATCCATAGTGGCTTTCAGGACTCACGCGCGAAGCTGACGGCGCGGATACTGGCGGCCGTTCAGCACCCGTTCGTCGACTGCATTGGACATCTCACCGGTCGCAAGCTCCGCCGCCGGCCGCCCTACGATCTCGACCTCGACGAGATATTCGCCGCAGCTGCGGAAACCGGCACTGCTCTCGAGATCAACGGCCAGCCTGATCGTCTCGACCTACGAGATGTTCACGCGCGCGCGGCGGCCGGTGCC
Source organism: Actinomycetes bacterium (assembly GCA_030624785.1). Classification (GTDB taxonomy): domain Bacteria; phylum Actinomycetota; class Thermoleophilia; order Gaiellales; family Gaiellaceae; genus JAUVPB01. The sequence goes on along the minus strand of JAUXJK010000104.1, from coordinate 4,022 downwards.
GGTGTCACGATTGTCTGCAACAGCGACGCCCATTCGACGCAGGCACTCGCGTACGCCGACTTTGCGCTGATGCAAGCGCGTCGCGCGTGGCTTACATCAGACGACGTGCTGAACACGTCGTCATGGCGCGACCTCCAGCGACGCCGAAAACGTGGTCGCACGTGAGCGTCGAGGAGCCAGCAGGCTCATACTATGGCGCGCCCCGGTTCGACCTTCTGACGGATGGTGGAGCAGCCCTGGAATGGGTGGCGAAATACCTCGAACAGTTGCCCGAGTTACCCGTGCTTCCGCAGATCGAGCCCGGGTCTGTCAGGGCTCAGCTACCGGCGTCGGCTCCAGACGAAGCGGAGTCCTTTGCCGATGTGCTCCGCGATCTCGATGAGATTCTTGTTCCAGCTCTGACCCACTGGCAACATCCACGGTTCTTCTCGTACTTTGCGGTGACATCATCCGAGCCGGCTATGGTCGCCGAGTTTCTTGCCGCCGCCATGAATCAGGTCGCCTTTATCTGGCGCTCTTCGCCCGCCGCAACCGAGTTGGAACAACACGTGATGGCATGGTTGGCCGAGATGCTGGGTCTGCCAGAGCACTGGCACGGGCACAGCGAAGATACGGCGTCGACCTCGACGCTTGCGGCCCTCATTGCGGCGCGCGACGAGAGCGGCCGCGGCGCGGTGCTGTACTCGGAGCACGCCCATTCTTCAGTCGAGAAGGCCATCCGCATGTTGGCGCTAGAACCTCGAGTCATCGCGACGGACGACGACTTTCGGATGCGGCCCGATCTCGTGGAGAGCGAGCTCGCTCGAGGCGACGTTGCTGCTGTCGTCGCGACAGTCGGCACGACCTCCATCACATCCGTTGACCCGGTAGATGCGCTTGCGCGCCTGTGCGGGCCAGCCGGAGTATGGCTTCACGTCGATGCCGCCTACGCCGGGGCTGCCTGGGTCTGCCCCGAGTTCGGCTGGTCGCGCTCGGGAGTCGCCGAGGCCGATTCGCTTGTTGTCAACCCACACAAGTGGCTGTTCGTCCCCTCAGACTGTTCTGCGCTCTGGACGCGTCGTCCGGAGGCGTTCCGTCGGGCGTTTAGCCTCGTACCGGAGTATCTGCGCACGGATGACGACGCGGACAGTTTGTCCGACTACGGCCCGGCTCTCGGGCGACGCTTTCGCGCTCTCAAGCTTTGGGTCACCTTGCGCTGCTATGGGCGACTTGCAATACAGGAGCGCATTCGGCACGCGGTCGAGCTTGCGGCGCTCTTTGAGCACTGGGTGGCCGCCGACGAGGAGTGGGAGATCTCGGCACCGCGACACTTCTCGCTGGTGTGCTTTCGCTGGCGCGGCTCCGACGAGGAGAACCTCGCGATACTCGAGGCGGTCAATGCATCGGGCGAGATGTTCATTACCCACACTCGCGTAAACGATCGTGTCGTGCTGCGGCTGGCGGTCGGCAACGCACGTACACGCGAGAGCGATGTTGCCCACGCCTGGAAGGTTCTTTGCCGCGAGGCTAGGCGGATCGGCGAAGACTGAGTTTCGAAAGGTGCCGCGCCAGCTCTCCTGGGCCACCAACGACGATGTCGGCCTCGGAGAGAAGCTCTGCCGGCGCCTCCGCTGAGTCGACGGCAATCTTGATTCCGCTCAGCAGCTCGACACTCTTGAGCGCTCGGAACGCGTCGCGATCGGTGGTGTCGTCGCCCGCGTACAGCGCCCGCCTCGCGCCGGCCGTGGCGAGAAGAGAAGCGACCGCCGTGCCCTTGTCCGCGTGAAGTCGCGGCCGGACCTCCAGGACCTTCCGTCCCCACCTGGCGTCGAGGCCAGCGTCGTTTGCTTCGACGGCGATCTGTTCGAGCTCCGCCCGGGCTTTCTGCTCATCCTTCGCCTCGCGAAAGTGAAGACTCAATGATAGGCCCTTGTCTTCGATCGACCACCGATCTCCGAGTCCTTGTGCGAAGGCGGCGATCGCTCCGGTCGCTCTTGCCGCGTCGGGATGGAGCTCGAGACCGTGATTGCCCACGTAGCGGATGGAATCGATGCCAACGAGCCGGCGCGCGTCGCGGCCGGAGCGACCGCTGACGCAGGCAACGAGAAGGTAGTCGCGCGCGAGCTCACGGAGGGTCTCCTTGGTCGCGGCGGGAACGTCGGCGAGCTCGGGGCGATTGACGATCGGAGCAAGTGTCCCGTCGACATCGAGAATGATCGCGGACTCCGCCGGAGCCTCACGTAGCGGTTGGAGCAGCGAAAAGTGGTCGGCGAGTGCCGTAGCTAGCCACTCCGGGCCAGCGCAGCGTCGGCCTTGCGCTTGAGATCGATGACCACGTCAGCGTCGCGTAGCGTCGTCGTGTCGCCCAGCTCCTGTCCTTCGGCGATGTCCTTGAGCAAGCGACGCATGATCTTGCCTGAGCGCGTCTTCGGTAGATCATCTCCAAACAGAACGGCGGCAGGTCGAGCGATCTTCCCAATCTTCTGCGCTACGAACTGGCGCAACTCCTCGGCGAGCTCCGGTGTCTGTTCATGCCCGCCCTTGAGCAGCACGAAGCAAACAATGGACTGTCCTCGCTCGGCATCGGCCGCCCCGGTTGCTGCCGCCTCGGCGACGGCGGGATGCTCTACGAGTGTCGATTCGATCTCGGTTGTCGAGAGCCGGTGCCCGGCAACGTTGATCACGTCGTCGATGCGACCCATGATCCAGAAGTACCCGTCGTCGTCCTGTTTCGCCCCGTCGCCAACAACGTAGACCGACGGCTCGTACTTGCTGAAGTACGCATCGACGTATCGCTCGTCGTCCTCCCACAATGTTCGGAAGATGCCCGGCCAGGGCTTCTTGACGACGAGGAATCCTCCGCTTCCGCGTGGGACGGAATCACCCGCCTCGTCGAGGATGTCCGCCTCGATTCCTGGAAACGGCACGGTCGCGGACCCCGGCTTGAGCTCTGTGACTCCCGGCAGAGGTGTGATCAAGATTCCTCCGGTTTCGGTCTGCCACCAGGTATCGACAATTGGGCAGCGCTCCTGACCGATGTGACGCCAATACCAGAGCCACGCCTCCGGATTGATTGGTTCCCCGACCGTACCGAGAAGTCGAAGTGAGCTCAGGTCGTGTTTGGCCGGATGCTCTGGCCCGACTTTGACAAACGCTCGGATCAATGTCGGTGCCGTGTAGTAGGCGCTTACGCCGTAGTTCTCGACGATCTGCCAGTGACGGTCCCAGTCTGGATACGCGGGATCGCCTTCGTACAGCACGCTTGTCGTGCCGTTTGCGAGCGGTCCGTAGACGATGTAGGAATGGCCCGTTACCCAGCCGATATCCGCTGCGCACCACCAGACGGTGTCATCGTGGATGTCGAAGATCCACTTGTGTGTGACCGCCGCTTGAAGTAGGTAGCCGCCGGTGGTGTGCTGAACACCCTTGGGCTTCGCAGTTGTGCCCGATGTGTGAAGGAGGAAAAGCGTGTCCTCGGCGCCCATGCGCTCGGGCTCACAGGTATCAGACATCCCGGAAATAAGCTCGTCTAGCCACACATCCCGCGACTCGTTCCACGGCACTGGATCGCCCGTTCGGCGCAGCACCACGACGTGCTCGAGACCAGGTGTTTGCTCGGCGGCCGCGTCTGCGTTGGCCTTGAGAGGAACCTTCCCGCCCTTGCGCCAACCCTCGTCCTGCGTGATCAAGACCCTCGCGCTGGCCGAGTTGAGGCGGTCCGACAACGACTCGGCCGAAAACCCGCCGAATATCACGACGTGCGGCGCCCCAATTCGAGCGCACGCGAGCATTGCGGCGGGAAGCTCGGGAACCATCCCCATGTACAGACCAACGCGGTCGCCCTTGCGGACACCGAGCGATCGGAGTCCATTCGCGATTTGACATGTCTGCGCCAGCAGCTCCGCGTAGGTGACATCGCGGGTCTCCCCGGTGGGCTCGCCCGCCCAGTGATACGCGACGCGGTCGCCCAGTCCGGCGTCGACGTGTCGATCGAGGCAGTTGACGCTGACGTTGAGCACGCCGTCTTCGAACCAGGTGCAATG
>JAUXJK010000078.1 GCA_030624785.1 Actinomycetes bacterium | reverse complement strand
GGCATCTACCTCTATGCCGAGGCTGCGAGGCGCGGAGTCGGCTTTTCCAGGTGGGTCTCCACTGGCAACGAGTGCGCGCTCACGATCAGTGACTACATCGAGTGGCTCGTCGATGACGAGCACACGCGTGTGATCTGTGCCTATATCGAGGGCATTCGCGACGGCGATAGCTTCCGGCACGCTCTTGCCGCAGCGAAGGAGGCAGGCAAGCCGGTCATCGTTCTGAAGGGTGGACGCTCCGAGAGCGGCGCTCAGGGCGTTGAGTCACATACCGGCGCGATCGCCGGTGACGCAACCGTGTTCAGCGGCGTGCTCGCCGGCGCTGGCGCACGTGAGGTCGACGACGCAACGGAGCTACTCGAGGTCGCGACCCTCGAGCGTTTGCATCCCGATCTTCCGGCCGATCGAGGCGTCGCGATCGCGACGACATCGGGCGGCGGCGCGATTCTCGCCTCCGACTGGCTGACGCGTTGCGGGCTTCGGGCGGCGACCCTCGCCCCGCCGACGGTCGCGACAATAGACGACGTCATTCCTTCGTTCGGCCGTGCGGAGAACCCGGTCGATTTCACCGGGAACCTGATGAACTATCCCGACATGGTCAAGGTTGCCGTCGAAGCTCTCTCGCGTGACCCGGATGTGGCTGCAACGGTGGTTTTCGTAGGAGTTGGCGGAGAGACTGCCGATCTTGTTGTCGACGCGATTCTCCGTGCCGAGATTCCCGACTCACGGATTCTCGCCGTCGTGTGGATAGGCGCCTCGGCACTGGTACGGGAACGCCTCGGTGAAGGAGGGGTCCCAGTCTTCGCTGACGTTGGACCGTGTATCCGAGCGCTCGCACGGCTCTGGCGCCGGTCATCGCCCTACACGGCGGCCGCCACAGGGGACGCGGACAAGTCGCCCCTGAGCGGTGGAGGGGCCCTTGATGTCCTGCTCGAGCACGAGCTCAAGGGTCAACTCAGAGAGGCGGGCCTGAGTGTTCCGCCAGGCTGGCTCGTTGAAACCGGAGGCCCGCCGTCGCAGCTAGATCGAAACAAGACCTACGCGGTCAAGGGGCAAGCACGAGGAGTAATCCACAAGGTCGCTCATGGGCTCGTTCGCCTTCACTGCGAGCCGGATGACGTCGACGCGGCGTGTGCGGAGGTTGCCGAGGCGGCGCGTGAGCAGCAACTTGAGCTGGATGGCGTACTCGTCGAGGAGATGGCCGAGGCTGGCGTCGAATTCCTCGTGACGCTGCGACGCGACCCCACATTCGGTTGGACGGTTCTCGTTGGAGGCGGCGGCGCTGACGTCGAGTCCAAGCGTGACATCGTGGCGCGTCCGTGTCCGCTTACTCCAGCTGCCGCCCTGGCTGCACTCGACACGCTGGCGGTGTCGGGATCCCTCGCGCAGCTTGTCGACCCGGCTGCGGCGCGCGAGGCCGCGATCGGTTTGCTCGTCCAGATCTCTGCGAGCCTGGACCGCCTACCGCCAAGTCTCGTCGAACTTGAACTTAACCCTGTCATCGTCACGCCGAAGCATGCACTGATCGTCGACGCTGTGGCGTTCGTCGCATCGCAAGTGCCATCCAACCCGTAGGAAAGAGGAACCGAGTGGCCGTTTCTAGCAGCCGCACACCTTCCCGGGCCGTAGCCATCGCGAGGGAGTTGCAACCAAGACTTCGCGAGGATGCGGTCGCGCGCGATCGGGAGCGGCGATTCCCGATTGAAGAGACCCGGTGGGTGAAGGAAAGCGGTCTCTGCGGACTGTTTGTGCCCGAAGAAGCCGGTGGCCTGGGCGGCGACGCGCGGGACCTCGTGCACGTTCTCTCGGCATTGTCGGAAGGCGACTCGTCTATCGCGCAGATGTTTCTAATCCACATGTACGGAGTCGCTCTGATCAAGGGCGTACACGCCTCGGACGAGGTTCGCGAGCGCTACTACGAACGGATCGTCAAGGACGGCATGTTCATCAGCAACGCGTTCTCTGAGGTGGGTTCCAAGACCGTGTTCGACTACTCCGTCAGCCTGGAGCCGAAGGACGACACGACCTGGGTGCTGAACGGGTCGAAGTTCTACTGCACCGGATCGCACGCCGGGGACGTGTTCTACGTGCTCGGACTTCGGCAAGCCGAGCCCGAGCCGGAGTTCCTGGTTGCAATCATCGAGAGGGACGACGCCGGAGTCGTGATCAACGACGACTGGTCGGGCATGGGACAGAAGACGACTGCCTCTGGCTCGATGGAGTTCCAGAACGTCGAAGTTCCTGCCGACGCCGTCTTCACGATCGATCACTTCAATACACCAGAGTCAGTATTCGGGAGCCTCGGCCAGTGCATGTTCAGCGCGATCTTCCTGGGTATCGCGCGCGGGGCTCTGGCAGATACATGCGACTAGGTGCGCACGCGCAGCCGTCCCTGGCCACACGCCGAGGTTGAACGCGCCGTCGACGATCCCTACGTGGTGCACACGATCGGTCAGATGCAGACGCACGTATCGGCAGCCGAGGCCATGCTCGAGCGAGCAATCGACATCCGCCTCGAGTCTGTCGCGAACCTCTCAGCAGAGGCACGCGACCGCGCCTCGGTTTCGGCGGCGCAGGCGAAGATCGTCACCGGGCAAGCGGCGCTTGATGTATCCGAGCTGCTCTTCAAGGTATGCGGGACAGGCTCGGTGCGCGAGGACTTCGGCTACGACCGCCATTGGCGAAACGCACGAACGCTTACCCTGCATGATCCGGTGGCGTACAAGGTGAAGCTCGTCGGCGACTACGTTCTCAACGGGGTCTCGCCGCCGATCTCGGTCTACACGTAGGGCGCGACGCTGCTCAAGCCGCTCTAGGCGACGTCGAAGCTCTCGTGCCGGTCAATCCACCAGTTGGCGATGTCGATCCGGCGAGCGAACCAGACGTCACCTTGCGCTAGCGCATACTCGATGAACTCTCGCAGGCCCGAGGTCCGAGCCGCCTGCCCTGCCCAGCGTGGGTGGAGACCGATCGACATCATCTTGGGCTCGCCCGCCGCTCCCTCGCGCCGATACTCGTCGAGAGCACGCTTGCAGTGGTCGAAGAAATCGGTCGGACTCGCATACCCCTGAGCGAGGACGTAGCGGCCGTCGTTGTAGGTGAAGCTGTATGGCACGACGAGATGGCGCGTTCCGTGAACGTCGACGAAGTAGGGAAGATCGTCGTTGTAGGCGTCGGCGTCGTAGACGAACCCGCCCTCCTCGACGAGGTGCACGCGGGTGTTGACGCTCGGCCCGTCGCGGCAGTACCCGCCGCGGGGACGCTCGCCACCGTGTTCTTCGATCGACTCGATCGCTGCCTGCATGCGGGCGCGCTCCTCGTCGCGATCGAGCAGCCAGTGCTCGCTCCAGCGCCAACCGTGCGAACAGGGCTCGTGACCAGACTCGCGGATCCATTGGCCGACCTCCGGGTTGCGGTCTAGCGCGACCGAGGATGCAAAGAACGTGGTCTTGAGTTTGTACTCGTCGAGGAGGCTCATGAGTCGCCAGATGCCGGTACGGCTCCCGTACTCGTAGACCGACTCGGCCGCGAGATCTCGAAACTCGGAGGGCATCACGTAGTTGATCTCCGCAAGCCCTTCGTTACGGCCATCGCCCGCCGCCATCGAGTACTCGGAGCCCTCCTCGTAGTTGACGACGATGTTGACGGCTACGCGGGCCTCGTCTGGCCAGACCACGCGCGGTCTGTGGCGGCCGTAGCCGACGTAGTCGCGTGGCGGCCCCGGAATGTCCTTGTCTTCGAGTCTCATCGGCTCTCCTCGCTCACTCTTTCGTCTGAAGTCAGCGCCTGCTCCAAGAGTCGTCCCACGACGATCATTCGCGAGAGGGTGAACTGGAAGCGCTGGAGTGTCTCGCGCGTCGCTAGATCCGCTATCGGCTCCACTGGGTAGGGCAGCCGTCTTGCGAGGTCGCGGGCCGTTGTCGTCACCGAGTCCGCGTCGCGGGCGACAGCGCCTGAGGCAACCGCCGGCGAGATGGCGGTCCACAGAACTGCGAGGAGCGCGGGTGAGTCGGCGAAATGGCGCAGAAGGCTCGGGACGAGCGCTTCTTCGCCCGGTGTCACCAGCGGTGCGCTCATCTCGTCGATAAGCATCCTGGCACTGGAATCGAGCCCGTCGAGACTAGCCATCGGCAGGATGTTCCAGTCGGGTGCCGGCGCGGCCTCCGAACCCGTCGGTGGCGGCCGTCCCATTCCGGGCGCTGTGTCGAGGAGAGCGGTGACGACGAGCATGTTCCGCGGGTTGGCGTGCATGTACGCGGCGACGGTTGATCGCCCCATGGCGAGCTGCGTTTCGGACGCTCCAACGGTTGCGAGCGCAGCACCTGGCACGGGTGGGACGGATGCGGTGATCTCGTCGACGAGCGCTCGCGCCATGTCCGGGATCCCCGGATCTCGTAGGTTCGGGCCTAGCTGCGTCCAGACCAGCTCGAGTGTGTCGCCTGCCGCGAGCACGCGATACACCAGGTTGACGAGCGGTAGCCCAACGGCGCGACGAATCTCCTCGTATAGCTCGGCAACCCTGCCCGTTGCGTCACGCTCGGCGATCTCAGGAAGGGTCGGTGCGCTCATCAGGCGATCACGGCTCTCATGGGACGAGCACGATCTTGCCGTAGTGCCTTCGGCTCTCCATGAAACGATGCGCGTCAGCCGTCTGCGAGAGCGGGAACGTGTCGGCGATTACCGGAGTGAGGCGGCCATCTGCGACCAACGTCATCATGTGGCGGAACTCGTCTTCGGTGGCCCGCGCCGCGCCCAGCAGTGTCCATTCGTGACGGAACATCTCGATGAAATCGACCGGTACGACTTCGCCAGCGTGACAGCCGACGAGCACCAACTGCCCGAACGTGTCCATGGCGGCGATGCTCTTCTCAAGCAGCTCACCGCCAACTGATTCGTAGACCACAGCGGCGCCGTGACCGCCCGTGATCTCGCGGACACGCTCGGTGAGATCCTCGGTGGCGTAGTTCACGGTGGCCTCGGCCCCGAGCTCACGCGCTCGGGCAAGCTTCTCCTCAGAGCTCGCCGAGGCAATGACGCGCCCTCCAAGAAGGCGTGCGATCTGGATCGCAGCCGTGCCGACACCACTTGCGGCAGCGTTGATGAGTACCCAGTCGCCCTCGGCGATGTGAGCTCGCTTGGTAAGAGCGTGCCAACCAGTGCCGAATACTGCCTGTACAGATGCAGCGTGCTCAAACGGGACGTGATCGGGCACGGCAATCAGTGTCCACGCGGGGGCGACAACAAGCTCGGCGTAGCCGCCCGAAATCTGGATACCGAACATCGTGAGTTGCTCACAGTGCTGGTGCTGAGCCTTCGCACACCATCGGCACTTGCCGCAATGAAGCTGCGATAGTGGGGCGACCCGATCGCCTTCACTCCAGTCGTCAACGCCATCGCCCAGCGCGACGATCTCACCGGCGAACTCGAATCCGAGTGTGTGCGGGAGATCGATAGACAGCCGCGACGTGCCGTCGCGAATGTCGATGTCGACGTGGTTCAATGCGCACGCGCGCATGCGGATCAGAACCTCACCCGGCCCAGGCGTGGGATCCGGCACGTCGTCGTAGCGCATGACCTCGGCGCCGCCATACTCGTGGAAGCGAGCTGCTTTCATCGGCTTACTATCGCGCTGTCGCGGCTGCGACGGCCCGGGATTGCGGATCGCTAGAGAGACCGCCCATGTACTCGATTGTCTCGGCGAGGGGGACGACGTCGCCGTACTTCGCGTTGATGTCGAAGAGGTTGGCCCAGTGCGGCCCCTCGGCTCTGTCCGAGACGCACTCACGAGGAACAATCACGCGATAGCCGTGCGACACCCCGTCGATCGCCGCTGCGCGGACGCACCCCGAGGTCGAACAGCCGGTGAGTATCACGGTGTCGATCCCAGCGGTCACGAGGAGGGATGGCAGGTTGGTCTGGAAGAAGCACGACGCGTACTTCTTGGTCACGACGATCTCGTCTTCTGTCGGCGCTAGGCGTGGGTCGATCTCGACGCCGCGGTCACCGAGTTGCAGCTCAAGAAGCGCTGGGACTTTCTTGCCAAATGTGCCTGCGTCGCGCCCGTCCGGGTGGTAGGCCGTCGTGAAAAAGAAGACCGGGACGTTCTGGCGGCGTGCCACAGGGAGCAACTCGGCAATGGCCTCGACGGCAGAGGTCTGATCACCGCCCACCTTGTAGGACGGATCGTTGAACGCGACCGCCATGTCGATGACCAGCAACGCTGGAGCGTGCCCAAAGCCGATGCGCCCGCCGATACCGCGGGCTGCGTACAGCTCCTCGATTTCGGATCCCCATCGCTCGCTCACGCCCTGGGAATCGCCGTCGAAACCGGCCCCGAGCTCATCCATGCGCTCTTTGAAGTCGTCTTCCTCGGTCATCTACGCCTCCTTGCTCGTCGCCTAGAGAACTCCGCGATCTACTAGCTCGGCCAGTTCGGTCTCGGATACCCCGAACTCACCGCAGAAAATCTCGTTGTTGTGTTCGCCGAGCCCTGCGCCCGGATGTTTGATTCGGCCCGGCGTCTTGCCCATCTTTGGGATGACGTTCGGCATCTTCAGCGGCCCGAGAACCGGATGCTCGACGGTGGTAATCGTTTCACGAGCCGCATACTGCGGGTCCTTGAAGATGTCAGCGATCGAGTAGATCGGCGCGATCGCCCCCTCTGCCTCTGCGAACGCGGTGAGGACCTCCTCGGCGCTACGTTCCCCGATCCACGATTGGATGATCTCATCGAGCTCGTCAGCATGCTCGACGCGTCCACTGTGGTCGGCGAACCACGGTTCGTCGACCAGCTCGGGGCGACCGACGATCCCCATCACTCGCTCGGCGATCGACTGGGCGCTCGCGGATAGTCCGAGCCAGGTTCCATCCTTGGACTGGTATGCGTTGCGCGGCGCAGTGAACGGCGCTGCGTTCCCTGTGCGCTCCTGAACGATTCCTAGCTGGTCGTAGAGCAGTGACTGCGGGCCGAGGAGCCAGAACAGAGGCTCGTAGATCGAGAGATCAATGACCTGTCCCTGCCCGTTTCCGCCGTGCTCGCGCCACCAGAGAGCGAACATGATTGCGAAGGTGCCTGTCAGTGCCGCGACACCGTCACCCAGCGCGAACGGAGGTAGCGCCGGAGGCTTGTCGGGCCAACCGTTGATGTAGGCGTAGCCCGAGATCGACTCCGCGAGCGTGCCGAAGCCCGGGCGTGCCCGATACGGCCCGGTCTGACCGAAGCCAGTCGTACGGACGATTACGAGGCCCGGATTCAACTCGAAGAGTTCGTCGGGCCCAAGGTTCCAGCGCTCGAGCGTGCCTGGTCGAAAGTTCTCGACGTATACATCCGCGGTCGAAAGCAGCTCCTTCATCAGCTCTTCTCCTCGGGGATCCGAGAGCTTGAGCGTGACGCAACGCTTGTTTCGGCCGACATGAGCCCACCAGAGTGACACGCCATCTTTCGACCATCCGAGCGTACGGAGGCTGTCACCGGCAGGATGCTCCACCTTGATGACGTCGGCTCCGTAGTCGCCCATGATCGAGGCGATTACCGGGCCCGCAAACAACGTGGCCGAGTCAACCACACGAAGACCCTCAAGGGGAAGCGGGGTGGGCGCGGCTTGCGGCGATTCCGACATCACTGTGCGCTCTCGCCGCGCGACGCCTGGTGAAGACGGAGCTTCTGTCGCGCGCGGTCATAGATCGGGTAGTCAACGAACTGACCATCGACCTGAATCGAGGCCAATCCGCTCGCCTCAGCGGCCTCGAAAGCTTCGATCACCTGCGCGGCGCGCTCGGCGTCGGCGTCGGAGAGCTCCGAGTAGACGCGCTGAACGACGTCGACCTGCAGTGGATACACAACGACTCGGCCCTCGAAGCCCAGCTGACGAGAAAGCTGCGTCTCTTCCGCGAGCCCGTCGAGGTTCTTGATATCGAGGTAGGGGCCATCGATCGGCGCACGCATGCCGCAGGCGCGCGCGGCCACCACGATGCGCTGGCGCGCATAGAGCAGTTCGGTCGCGTCCTGCGTGAGATCAACCCGAATGTCGGTTGAGAAGTCGCCGAGGCCGAATGCCAGCGTGAGCACACGCTCCGGGGCCGCCGCAGCGATCTCATCCACACGAACCAGGCCGCGCGCCGTCTCGACGATCGGGAGCAGCCGTATGGTACCGATGTCAAGTCCGCGCTCGCGCTCCAGGGCATAGAGGAGAGCGTCCATCCGAGGTAAAGATTCTGGCTGCTCTACCT
>JAUXJK010000253.1 GCA_030624785.1 Actinomycetes bacterium | reverse complement strand
TATAGCGGGACTATGCGCCGGGATCGTCGCACTACTAACCATCGCCGCATGCGGCGGGTCGAGCGACGCCAACGAGAGCACTCCCACAACATCTGAGCAGGCGAGCGAGGAATCGGTGAACCCATCGACTTCGGCGCCGGCCGCGGCGGTCGAAGAACCGAGCCGGCCAATCATCGATGAGACCATGGACGAGACGATTGCTACGACGATCACTGTCGGAGATACGCCCGACGAGGGAGCCGAGCCATCACCGGAACCCACACCCGACCCGGTGGATCCACCGACTCAGGAGATCGTGATCGAGAACGGTGAGCCGATCGGTGGCGTGGCCCGAATCGAGGGAAAGAAGGGCGATACGATCGCGTTTGCGGTTCGCTCAGATATTCCGGAAGAAGTTCACGTTCATGGCTTCGACGTCACGAAGACTATCGATCCCGGATCCGCGACGAACTTCAAGTTCAAGGCTGATTTTGAAGGCATCTTTGAAGTGGAGGCCCACCATGCCGGCAACATCGTCATCGCAAAGGTCGTGGTAAGCCCCTAGGCCTTCCAACGATCTCCGCCGTCAAGGATCAACGTTTCGCCGTTCACTGCGTCGTTCGCGAGCAGATCAACCGAAGCGCGAGCGACGTCGTCGACGGCCACCGACGGAAGCTCGCCTGATTTGACCTGTGCGAGAAGCTCGGGATGAAGGTTGCGCTCGAGCCAGGGCGTGTGCATCCAGCCGGGCGCGACGGCGTTTACTCGAACGCTCACGGGTAGCGCCTTGGAGAGGCACTCGGTCAACGAAATGAGACCGGCCTTTGAGACGACGTACGGGATCGAACTTCCCGTCGCGACGTACGGGGCAATCGACGCGACGTTCAGGATCGCCCCCTCCCCACGCTCGATCATGCTGGGAACCGCCGCCTGTGCACAGTGGAACGCGCCGATCACGTTCACGCCGAGCATCGACTGCCAATCCTCGTGTCGCACAGACGCGATGTCCTCAATCGGGATACCGCGAGTCACACCCGCGTTGTTGACGAGTAGCTCAACGGGGCCGAGGGCCTTCTCGACCTCAGCGACCAGTTCGGCCGGCCCCTGAGGTGCCGAGACATCGGCCTGAACTGCGATGGCCGCGACGCCCAGCGCCTCGAGCTTGGCTACCGTGCCGGCGGCGGCCTCACGGCTGGTCGAGTAGTTGACGGCAACGCTAGCTCCGCGCCGTCCGAGTTCGATGGCGATGGCGTGACCCAGGCCCGTGCCACCCCCGGTCACAAGCGCGATGCGGTCTCGTAGATCCATGTCGAAAGGCTAGCCTGTCGACATGGATGATGTAGGGCCGATGTCGGCGGCGCCAGCATCGTCTGAGCCGCGCCTCAAACCTCCCGCGGATCGGTTCGTGAGCCGATACCCCGAGACGCATTTCGACGCGCTGCTCGTCGTGGCGTTTGGTGGCCCGGAGGGACTAGACGACGTGATGCCGTTTCTCGAGAACGTCACCCGCGGCCGAGGCGTGCCGCAAGCACGTCTCGAAGAAGTTGCTCATCACTACGGCCTGTTCGACGGCACGAGTCCAATCAACGAGCAGAATCGGGAGCTCATCCGGGCGTTGCAAGTGGTGCTCGATGAGCGCGATGTGGCGCTGCCGATCTACTTCGGAAACCGCAACTGGCGCCCGTACCTGACCGATGTGATCGCCGAGATGCACAAAGACGGTATCGAGCGCTCACTGGCGCTCTTCACGACCGCCTATAGCTCCTACTCAAGCTGCCGGCAGTACCGTGAGAATCTCTACGACGCGCAAGTGGCCTGCGGGCCTGACGCACCCGAGATTCTGAAGCTACGAGCGTTCTACAACCACCCCGGCTTCGTCGAAGCAAACGCGTCGCGGCTCGAGGACGCGATGGCCGGGCTCTCCGGCAGCCGACGCACAAACGCCCATGTCGTTTTCACGGCTCACTCGATTCCAAGCGCTATGGCGGCAACGTGTAGCTATGCCGCACAGCTTGAGGAAACGGCTCAACTCGTTGCGAAAGCGATCGACCACGACCGCTTCGAACTCGTATACCAGAGTCGGAGCGGGTCACCACACGTTCCCTGGCTCGAGCCGGATGTCTGCGATCACCTACGAACGTTGAGCCAAGCTGGCGTGAAGGACGTGGTGCTTTCTCCAGTCGGCTTCCTCTCTGACCACATTGAGGTGTTGTTCGATCTCGACATCAAAGCTCGCGAGGTCGCCAACGACGTCGGAATCGAACTCCGACGCGCGAGCGCAGTCGGCACGCACCCGCTGTTCGTCGCGACGCTCGCGGATCTCGTCGAAGAGCGGCTGGCGCCCGAAAACGGCGTGCGAGCAGCGCTCGGTGCGCACGGCCCGGGCCCGGACATCTGCGGCGCGAACTGCTGCCTGCCAGGGAACGGGCAGGCAAGCCCGTGGGACGTCCCGGCGTAAGCCCAAGGACAGACCCGCATGAGCCCTAGGACAGACGCGTGAGCACCTCGTCCGTCGACCACACGTAGCAGAAGTTCTTGTCCAGGTACTTCAGCGCCGTGTCATGCCCCCACGGGCTCATTGCACCGCAGGCGTCCTCAGCCAACGCAACGTCGAAGTCGCGATCACCAGCGTCCCTGCTCGTTCCCTCGACACAACTGTTGGTCCAGATCCCCGTGAGCACAAGCGCGCGAATGCCCAGGTTGCGCAGTAGATGCTCGCCATTCGTTGAGTTGAAGAGACTCGACCCCGTCTTGTTGAGCATCATGTCGCCGGGCTCTGGCTTCAGCTCATCGAGCACTTCTGCGTCGTGTGAGTCGATCGGGCAAACGAGACCGAATGCCCGATGCCGCCTTGTCTGATCAGATCCGTCGCCTCGCAGTGAAACACAGCGCGTGAAGATCACCGGGGCGCTATTGACGTGGAATTCGTCGATCAGCCGCCGCGTGTTCGGCACCACTACATCTTCGATGCGGTCGATTGCGTAGGCAGCATCGTCAGATAGACCTGCCTCGGCGAGTCGCTTGAACATCCCGTGCTGGCGAGACGCCTGTTGGTACACGAGATCGATCACGACAAGCGCCGTCGTCGAATAGTCGAGCGAGAACTCCGGGATCTCGCAGATGTGATGCCAGGACTCCAATCCCTGAGATTCGTACAGCTCAGCAGATCCCGCCATTTGCGTCCTCCAATTCCAGATTGTTTCCGTGCTGACACGATGGCAGATTGGCCAAAGCGCTGCGTCGCGATCGCGCCTATTGAGAGCGCCCGAAGCCATTCGACTTGGCCAGCACGATATGGGAGAATGCCGCCGTGGCCATGACGAGTGGGGTCGTTCGGGGGGGTCTAGGCGCGGCTGAGCCGTGGCTGGATCCTGATGAGCTGAGGTGGTTCGCACCGCGCTCCGGCGGCGGCCGCAGCGACGCTCGCAACGATTCGCGACGCTCGCCGATCCGGCAGGTTGAGGCGAGCCTTACCGACCTCTCGCGCGCTGCCGCAGCGGCGCTCACGCCGGTCTCGCTTATCGATAGTGCGGGCGCGCTCGCGATGCCTGCGCCGGCCATGCAGCCCCTCGCGCGCCACCATGACTATCGAACAGCACGCCGCCAGAACTGGACGCCCCGACGGCGCAAGCGGTTTGCGACGCGATTCCTACCGGCCGCGACTCTCGTCGTGTCGGCCGCCGTCACGCTGCCATCGCTGTTGCTCCGAGACGATCGCTCCACGCGCATCGCTGCTGTGCCTCTCAGCGCGCCCGGGCTAGAGCTCGGCACACCGGCTCCATTCTCGCCACCAAACTCTGCAACGACCGCCTCGACCGCCGCCGTTGCGCCAATCGGCTCGACCCTGGCCGATGGCTCTCTCGGAAATGTCGATGGAGCAGTGCTCGCCGCTGCGGGCGTCGAAGGTGGCTCTCTCGCCCTAGCCCAGCCGGGCGCAGAGCTCCCACTGGCCGAAGCTGTCGCCCAGACTGCCGCTGATGCCGCGCCGCCCGCCGTAGCCAAGACGCGCTACGAACAGATCGACTGGCGCGAAT
>JAUXJK010000055.1 GCA_030624785.1 Actinomycetes bacterium | reverse complement strand
CGCAACGAGCGCGACACCGCCAGCGTCGTACATGTCCGTCGCGACATAGTCACCACCAGGTTTAAGACTTGCTACGACCGGCGTGCGATGAGAGACCCGATCGAAGTCGTCAATCGACAACTCCACGTCCAACTCGTGCGCAATCGCAAGCAGATGAAGGACGCCGTTCGTCGAACCGGCCGTGGCAGCGATGGCCGCGATCGCATTCTCGAGTGACTCTCGCGTACGGATCTGAGAGGGGCGGACATCGTCGCGCACGAGCTGCATAACGAGCTCCCCGGTACGAGACGCAGCGTCCTTCTTCTCCGGCGCGAGTGCCGGAATGCCGTTGAGCCCTGCCGGGCTGATCCCCATGAAGTCAAGCGCTGTCGACATTGTGTTGGCAGTGAACTGGCCCCCGCAGGCGCCGGCGCCCGGACAGGCGACACTTTCGAGCTCGTGGAGTTCAGTCGAGCTCATTAAGCCGACTGCGTGTGCGCCAACCGCCTCGAAAACGTCCTGGATCGTCACGTCGCGACCCTGGAATCGCCCGGGAGCGATCGAACCGTTGTAGAAGACAAGACCTGGAATATCGAGTCGAGCCAGTGCCATGGCACCGGCCGGAATGGTCTTGTCGCAACCGACGATCACTACAAGGCCATCGAAGTGGTGTCCCCGCGCGACGAGCTCGACGGAGTCGGTGATCACTTCACGAGAGACCAGCGAGCCTCGCATGCCCTCGACGCCCATGGAGACGCCATCAGACACCGATACGGTGTTGAACTCCATGGGCGTTCCCCCTGCCGATCGAACGCCTTCCTTCACCCACTGCGCAAGCTCACGCTGGTTGAGGTTGCAGGGCATCGTTTCGATCCATTCAGTTGCGATGCCGATCAGAGGCTTCGCCAGATCTTCGTCGGTAAACCCGACCGCCTTCAACATCGCCCTTGCCGGGGCCCGCTCGGGGCCGTCGGTCATCGCCGCGCTGATGCGTTTCGCCGGGTCGCTGGGACGCGCGTATGGATCACCGTTTTCTGTCATCGTCAGATTCTACGACAGTCGTATGGGCCGGGCGCGAGCTACGACCCTGGCGCGGCGTCCTCGCCGGTAGCGATCGGCAGGCCGCGTCGTGACCACTCGCCATAGGAGCCGGCGTAGAGCCGCGCGTCGCCGCGCCCAGCACGGTGCAGCGCATGGAGCACGACGCAGGCAGTGACACCCGACCCGCAATAGGCGACGATCTCATCGGCCTCGAGCAAGTCCTCGCGCAGCTTCTGACCCCCGCCGAGCGTCCCGAAAGGCACGTTGATGGCGCCTGGAATGTGACCCGCAATTGGATCAAGCGGCTCGATTTCACCCCGGTAGCGCTCGGGTGCGCGAGCATCGACGACCGTGAGACGCGCGTCACCGCGACGCGCCAGCAACTCGTCAGCATCGGCAAGATCGTCAGAGCGCTCGACGGCGTCGAAGGCCCCGGAAGTGATCCGTTCGGGCCCACTCGTCAAGTCGCCAAGCCAGGAGTCGATGCCCCCTCGAAGGAGTGCCGTGCGCTCGTGTCCGAAGTGACGCAACAGCCACCAAAGCCGTGCGGCTCCTGCGAGGCTGCCGTCGTCGTAGGCGACTACCGTCGTCTGGGAGTCGACTCCGGCACGACACATGGCCTCTGCAAACGCGCCGGCGTCCGGAAGCGGGTGCCGACCGGCGGCGGGCGCCTCGCTGAGATCTGACAGGTCACGCTCGAGGTCGATGAACGACGCGCCCGGAATGTGCCCGCCGAGGTAGAGCTCTTCGCCTCGCTCCGCCACTTGCAGGTCGAAGCGACAGTCGACGAACTGGTACGTCACGCAACGACTCCAGCACCCGTTGAGCTCACGGACATCGCTGTGACCTCTGCGCCACCGAAGCGGGCCTTGAGGTCGCTCACACATACGTCGAGCTGAGCCTCGTCTGTCCAGACGATTGTCGTCGGTCCCGATCCTGAGATCGTCGCGCCTCTCCCACCGGGCGGCAACACTTGTCTCAGGTCGCGATACGGTGCGCTAAGCGCCGCTCGGTAGGGCTCATGGAGTCGATCATCCAGCGAACGTGCGAACAGGTTGGCATCGCCGTGAGCAATCGCCGCTCCGAGCATCGCTGCACGACCCACCGTATGGGCGGCGTCCGCGAATGAGAGCTCTTCTGGCAACGCGGCCCGAGCCGCGACGGTCGAGGCTCTGTCGGGCGGTATCACGACGACAGGAGTCAGAGGAAGATCGTCCGCAATCCTCCGTGCCGAGCAGGATCCGCCGCCGTGCCAGGCAACGCACGCGCCGCCGAGGATCGACGGTGCCAGATTGTCAGGGTGATCTTCAAACTGCAAAGCGAGCTCAAGTAGCTCATTAGGCGACACGCTCCTGCCGCTCACGGCAGCCGCGGCAACCAGTCCCAGGGCGATCGTTGCCGCGCTGGAACCTAGTCCTCGCTCGAGCGGGATCCGATTGTGAAAAGAAAAGTGTCGGCCTGCCACCGGAGCAAGCGCCGCGTAAGCACGCATGCCGAGATGCCGATCGTCGGCGGGTATCTCATTCGCACCCTCCCCCGTGACCGTGACACCTGATCCTTCGGTGATCTCAAGTTCGTTCCAGAAGTCGAGCGCGGCTCCCACGCAGTCGAAACCGGGACCCATATTGGCCGTCGAAGCCGGTGCTCGTATGCGCAGAACCGCCGCCATGATCTGACCCTACTCCGCTTGTGCCGCTGCGCTTGCGATCGCGTCGGCGTCTGGGTCGACCTGAATCGGAGGCTCAGTGTCGTGCTCGACGACCTGGGGATCTTTGAGGCCGTGGCCGGTCACGATGCAGACGACGCGTCGCCCAGCGATATCCGGGACGTGGCGAAGCGCCGCAATGCCGGCCGCTGACGAAGGTTCGCAAAAAATGCCTTCCTCGCGAGCGAGTGCTCGCCAAGCCTCGAGGATCTCGTCATCAGAGACGGTCACGACGCTCCCTTCCGAGCGCGCGATGACCCGCTCGGCCTCATCGCGATGCACCGGGTCGGCGATCCGAATCGCGCTCGCGACCGTGGGCGCCCGTTCCGCTGCCTGTGCCGCATAGATGCGCGGCACACCACTGGCCAACTCCTCGAGGCCGAGGCCAAGAGCTCGGGTATTGCCGCCGCCTCCATAGGGCAGGCAGATCAAGTCGGGAAGCTCGCCGAGCTCATCGACAAGCTCGAACGCCACGGTCTTTTGGCCTTCAAGTCGATACGGATTCAACGAGTTGACAAGAGCGTGTGTGCCCCGCGCGGCGAGCTCGCGTGCCGCGCCGAGCGCCTCGTCGAAACTGCCCTTGATCTCGAGCACCGTCGCGCCCACTGCACGAGCCTGCGCGAGCTTGCCCAGGGCGACGGCTCCCGCCGGCTGCAGAATGATCGCCTCGAGTCCGGCGCGCGCTGCGTACGTTGCAGCCGAAGCGGCGGTGTTCCCCGTGGAGGCACAGATAACTGCCTTCGCACCCTCTTCGAGCGCCTTGGACACAGCGACGGTCATTCCGCGGTCTTTGAAACTCGCTGTTGGATTCATGCTCTCGAGCTTGAGGAGCAGCTCAACGCCCAGCTGCCGAGACAGTGCCGGTGCCGAGACGAGGGGAGTTGACCCCTCGCCGAGGCTCACGACGGGCGTCGCCGGCGAAACCGGCAACCGGTCCCGGTAGCGCTCAATCACCGAGGTGTTCATTGCCCGACCCTAGCGTCCCGGCAGAGGGGTATGTCGCGATTAAAAGGCGGCAGCATCACGTGATTCTTATCGGCGTGTATCCACCGCATGACGAGCAGCGGCCTCATGCGCGTGTCTCGCCGGTGGCTCCAACGAGGCCGGCTGCTACGCCTTGGCGATCCCACGGTCCGAAATCACGGGCAGAGCTGACGGCTTGCCGTGCGTCTCGGGGAGATCAGCGATCTCGACGAGCGCGTCGCTGACGGCGCCCGTGTACGACTCATGAGTGACGATGTAGAGCTCGGCACCGGCATCGCGCTGGTGCTGGACGAGTCGCGCGACCGATACATCGTGGTCGGCCAGCCGTTCAGCGATCCTTGCCAGAACGCCGGCTCGATCATCCACCTCAACCCTCAGGAAAAACGGCGACCTGAGCCTGCCCGGATCGAGCCGCTCGAGCGAACGCCAACACGGATCGTCTTGCAGGAATCCGGTACCGGTCGTTCCCACGATTGAGACCATGTCGGCAACCACGGCTGATGCCGTCTCGATGCCTCCAGCTCCCGGGCCCTCCAGGGTGATCTCACGAATCGCGTCGCCCTGCAACATCACCGCGTTGAACGCGCCGTCGACGGCTGCGAGAGGATGGGTGCTCGTAACGAGTGCTGGGCCGACCCGCACGTCGACCTTATCCTCGACAATGGTCGCCGCTCCGACCAGGCGAACGGACATCCCCAGCTCGCGGGCAGCTTGAATGTGGCCCGTCGTGATCTCCGTGATTCCCTCGTACTGAACGTCGGCCAACGTGACGCGAGACCCGAACGCGATCGTCGCCAGGATCGCCATCTTCGCGGCGGCATCGTCGCCACCAACATCCTCACTCGGGTCAGCTTCCGCATATCCGAGCGTCTGTGCTTCCGCCAAAGCCGCCTCATAATCGTGGCCGGCTTCCATTTTCGTAAGGATGAAGTTAGTCGTGCCGTTCACGATTCCGAGGACGCGGTGAACATGCGACACCACGAGCGACTCGCGCAGTACCTTGATCACGGGAATGGCAGCGCAGACAGACGCCTCAAAGCGAAGCTGCACTCCGGCCTTCGCCGCGACCGCGAAGAGATCACCGGCCTGACGCGCAATCAACTGCTTGTTGGCCGTCACGACGTGCTTACCAGCGCTGAGAAGGTCGACAACGTAGTCGCTGGTGGGGTCGACACCCCCCATCACCTCGGCGACCAGAGCTACGTCCTCGGCGTGTACGACATCGGCAACATCGGTCGTCAAGATGTCGCTATCGAGCGCGAACCCACGCTCCTTGTCGAGATCGCGAACAAGCGCCTTGACGACGCGCAACCGATGGCCTGTTGCTCGCTCGATGTCCTCGGCGCTCTCGATCAACAGGCGGTGGACTGCCGCGCCCACAGTGCCGTAGCCGAGGAGAGCAACAGGAACGTCGACCGAGCTCATCTAGGTGCTCTGCATGAGAGCGCGTAGCTGCTTGCCGACCTGTTCGATCTTCAGCTCGCTCTCACTTGCGCGACGACGCTTCAGGTTCGCCTCGCCTTCCTCCATCTCGGCGATCCACTCCTTGGCGAACTGACCTGACTGAATCGCCTCGAGCACGCGCTTCATGTTCTGACGCACGTGGTCGTCGATAATCACGTTGCCCCGTGCGTAGTCGCCGAACTCGGCCGTGTCCGAGATCGAGTAGCGCATGTAGGAGAGCCCGCCCTCGTAGATCAGATCGACGATGAGCTTGAGCTCGTGGAGAACCTCGAAATACGCGATCTCCGGCTGGTACCCGCCGTCGACCAGCGTGTCGAACCCAGCCTTGATCAGCTCGCTCACGCCGCCGCAGAGGACCGACTGCTCGCCGAAAAGGTCCGTCTCGGTCTCCTCCTGGAAGGTCGTCTCCAGTACGCCTGCCTTGGTTGCTCCAAGTCCGTCGGCGTAGGCGAGGGCGATGTCGCGCGCTCGGCCGCTCGCATCCTGGGCGACAGCTATGAGCGCTGGTGTTCCCTTGCCCTCGGTGTACAGGCGACGCACGATGTGTCCGGGCCCCTTGGGAGCCACCATGATCACGTCGTGAGCGGCTGACGGGTTGATTCGGTTGTAGTGGATGCTGAATCCGTGTGCGAAGAGGAGCACCGCGTCGGGAGCAAGGTTGGCCGCCACCGCTTCGTCGTAGACCTGTGGCTGATGTTGGTCAGGCAGCAGCATTGAGACCAGTTGTGCCCCCTTGACCGCATCCTCGATGCTCCGCACCGTGAGGCCTGCCTCTTCGGCCGCGGCACGCGAGCTGCTGCCCTCGCGCAGACCGACCTCGACCGCTACGCCTGACTCGTGGAGATTGAGCGCGTGGGCATGTCCTTGACTTCCGTATCCGATGACGGCGACTTTGCCGGACAGAAGTCCGACGTCACCGCTCGTGATGATGTCTGCCATCTTTGCTTCCTTTCGCAGTTCAGTCGCGCGGGACCCTACACAACCGCTAGCTACGGCCTACCGGTCAACGATGCGAGACGAATTTCTATCGGATGAGCGCGAGACGCCGCCCGGCGTCAGGCTTTGCTGATGCACGACCCAGACCGATACGACCAGTTCGCACGAGCTCCTTGATGCCGTGTGGCCTCACAAGTTCCTCGAAGGACTCGAGCTCTTCGGGCGTGCCTACGACCTCAAAGATGAGTGCATCTGGGCCCAGATCGATCACTCGCGCATGGAAGACATCGCCAAGCGACATGAGCTCGGCGCGCCGGTCGGGCGGGGCCGTGACCTTGACGAGCAAGAGCTCTCGCTCGATGGCCTCTCCCGGGCCGAGCTCACTTACACGAAGCACGTTGACGAGCTTATGCATCTGTTTTTCGATCTGTTCCAGTGAGTGCTGCGAGCAGTCGATCCTCATGGTGACGCGCGAGACGTCAGGCCGCTCCGTCGGGCCGACCGCCAGACTCTCGATGTTGAAGCCACGTCGTACAAAGAGACTTGTGATGCGCATGAGCACGCCCGACTTGTTCTCGACATGAACGGAAAGTGTGTGCCTCATGCTTGCTCTCCTCAGAGCGCCCGGACGCCCTCGGTCTCGGCGCCTTCTTCGAACTCGATCAGCTCAAGCGCCGCGGCGCCGGCCGGAATCATTGGGTAACACTGCTCTCGCGGGTCAACCCGGAAATCGATCACCGTCGTACGGCCGGCATTCAAGGCCTGGTCGATGGCGTCGTCAACCTGAGAGCGTTCATCAACCATGATGCCTAGCGCTCCGTAGGCTTCGGCGAGCTTCGCGTAGTCGGGCACCGCATGGGTGAGGTGCACCTGGGAGAGCCGATCGTCATAGAACAGGTTTTGCCACTGGTGCACCATGCCCAGGTAACCGTTGTTGATGATGGCAACGATGATCGGCAGGTCTTCCATGACCGATGTCGCGAGCTCGGATCCCGTCATCTGGAAACAGCCGTCACCGTCCACGCACACGACCGTCGCGTCGGGCTGAGCCGCCTTCGCTCCGACGGCCGCGGGGACGCCATAGCCCATCGTGCCAAGGCCGCCCGAGGTGACGAACCTGCGCGGCTCATCGCATAGGAGGTACTGCATCGCCCACATCTGATGCTGCCCGACACCAGTCGTCCAGATCACGTTGTCGCGATCGGCCGTCGCGGCCTGCAGAGACTCCATGACAGCTTGCGGCTTGACCAGCTCACCATCCGTGGAGTAGCGCAGCGGGAACTCGTCTCGCCACTCGAAAATCTGATCGACCCAACCGTCGTAGCGCCTCGCGGTGTCTCCCTCATGCAAACGCCGAAGCTCGGAGCCAAGATCGCGGAGCACCTGCTTGAGTGGGCCCACTACCGGGACATCGGCATTGCGCAGCTTGCCGATCTCAGCCGCGTCGATATCGAGATGAACAACGGACGCGCCCGGGGCAAATCCAGCGAGCTTTCCGGTCACACGATCGTCGAAGCGAGCGCCGCACGCAACGAGCAAGTCGGCCTTGTTCATCGCCCAGTTCGACCACTTCGGGCCATGCATGCCGGGCCAGCCCGCAAAGAGTTCATGCGTCTCCGGGAAGGCTCCTTTGCCCATGAGCGTCGTGATGACTGGGAGCCGTCCAGACTCCGCGAGATCCTTCAACTCACCGCACGCATCGGCATTGATCGTTCCGCCGCCGACGTAGAGAACGGGACGCTCTGCCTCGGCGACCCACCGTGCAGCTTCGCGAATCTGTCGCGGATGCCCTCGCCGGGGCGGCCTCCACCCTGGTAGGTCAACCTCATCGGGATAGGAAAAGTCGAGTTCAGCCTCCTGGACGTCTCTCGGGATGTCGACGAGAACCGGCCCGCACCGACCGGTTCGGGCTATATGGAACGCAGCTTTCATCACGGCCGCAATCTCGTCGACGTCCTGCACGAGCCAGGAGTGTTTGACGATCGGGATCGTGATACCCGTGATGTCGCATTCCTGAAAGGCGTCGGTTCCGATAAGCGAGCTACGAACCTGGCCGGTGAGACACACAAGCGGGGTCGAATCCATCCAGGCATCGGCGATCGGCGTTACGAGGTTGGTGGCTCCTGGGCCCGAGGTCGCAAGAGCGACGCCCACGCGACCCGAGGCCCGAGCGTATCCCTGGGCCATATGTCCTGCGCCCTGCTCGTGTCGCGCGAGCACGTGCCTGACCGTCGTGCCGCGCGCAAACGCGTCATAGGTTGGGAGAATCGCGCCGCCGGGGATCCCAAAAACGATGTCGACACCCTCAGCCTCGAGTGACCGGAGTATCGCGTCTGCCCCTAGCATCTTCATCTCAGTTCACCCTTCATCGAGACGGTGTTCTCGGCGGTGTGACTGTCAGCTTCGCACAGGTTGACGAGTCTGCGCTCACGACCCGAAAATTGCTGCGAAACGCAGCCGTTCTTCTATTCGTCGTACAAGACGGGGCTCCCCTAAAGCTCCACGGGAGAAATCAGCTAGCGCGAGAGCCGACCAAGGCCTTCACTGACTCACCTCATTCACCACGCCAAAAGTGTTCGATTACCACGGTAAAGTGTGGTGCAAGGACAACGCTACGTCAAGCGCCCTGCCACACGACCGGACACATTTGATGTCCTATTGACTCAGTGCGGTTGCGCGTGGTGGCTTGACGCTACGGAGTGCTCATCTCTAAGCTTACGGGTTCCGCCCGCCACCGAGAGCCCACACCCACTGACATGACCAAGAGACAGCCCACACTGCACGATCCCAGCGTTGAGCGCGATGCCTGCGGCATCGGTTTCGTCGCCCGAACGGACGGTGAGCCCGATCGAGAGGTAATCGAACTCCTACTCGACGGGCTGTGTCGCGTCAGACACCGTGGAGCCACATCGGCCGATCTGAAAACGGGTGACGGTGCGGGCCTCTTGTTCCCGATTCCAAGGTCTCTCGTGCCGAGCAGCTCAAACGGGCTCGCCATGGTCTTTCTCCGCGAGGAACGGGCACGAGCGGCTATCGAAGCAGCGTGCCGCGACGAAGGCATCGAACCCCTGGGGTGGCGTCGGG
>JAUXJK010000223.1 GCA_030624785.1 Actinomycetes bacterium | reverse complement strand
TTCCCATCGGCGAGGCCGCCGCCCGCTGCGCCGCCGCGGGTGTCGCTCGGCTCCACTGCACGGCGATCGATCGCGACGGCACGATGGGTGGCCCAGACGTCGACCTGCTCCGTCAGGTCCGCGACGCGAGCGAGCTACCGATCGTCGCGGCCGGTGGCATCCGTTCTGTCGACGATCTCGCGCTGCTCGCGCGGGAGAACCTGGAGGGGGCCGTGGTGGGCAGGGCGCTACTCGAAGGGCAAGTACCGCTGTCAGCTATTCGAGGGCCCGAGAAAACGCCTCCGGGCACCTAGTTACTGATCGAGCTGAGTCGGCCAGTCAGCGCAGCGGCGCGAGCTCACGGCGCTACTTGAGTCGACGCGTTCTCCACGCGAGTCCAGTTTGGTTCGAAGCGCAGAATTCCGCGAGCGTCGTCACGATCTGGATACACGATGAACTCAGCCGCCCCGTCTACTCGATGGTAGACGTGCTCCGACCCGCTCGCGAGCACCGCCACACACAGCTGAAACCGTCCGTCTACCAGAGGAACGGCATCCAGGGCGAACTCAAATGTGAACTCACCAGGGCTACCGTCCCAACCAAGTTCGGCGGCCTCCACTGTCGAGGCGGCCAGCAGCGCATTGACGTGGTCGCGAAGCTCAACGAGAAGTCGAGGTCGCGTCGTATCGCGCCGGCCTTCAACGGCGATGCGCGCTACGAGCGGCTCGCCCGAAAGGAACTGCTGACGTTCGTTTCCATCGCAGTCCTGGAGTCTCGTCGACGCGATGCGTGCTTCGCCTGAGCCCCATTCCCGAAGCCCGGCAGCCCGCTCTGAGGGCTCTTGATCGTCGGCAAGCTGTTGCTGGTAGCGTCGGAGGGCATCGTGGGCTCTTCCGTCGTACTCGACCTCGCCGCCGCGAAGAAGGATCGCTCGCTCACAGAGACTCTCAACGGCGGTCGCGCTGTGTGAGACGAAGACGATCGTGCCACCGCGCGCCTTGAACTCGAAGATCTTTCCGAAGCACTTTCGCTGGAATGCTTCGTCGCCGACCGCGAAGACCTCGTCGAGCAGGAGAACGTCGGCGCTCAGATGGGTGGCGAGCGAAAATCCGAGCCGCATGAACATGCCGGACGAGTAGGTCCGTACGGGCATGTCGATGAAGTCCTCGAGCTCGGCGAACGCAACGATCTCTTCGAAACGCTCGCGCATAAAGCCGCGTCCGAAGCCGTAGATCGAGCCGGCGAGCTCGGCGTTCTCGCGCCCGGTGAACTCCGGATGGAACCCTGCGCCAAGCGCGAGCAGCGATCCCACCGATCCCGTGGTCTCGAGCACGCCACCGGTCGGTTTGAAGATGCTCGCAATCAGGCGCAGGAGCGTCGTCTTGCCGGATCCGTTGCGCCCGACGAGCGCGACGGCCTCGCCCGGTTCGATCTCGAATGACACGTCGCGCAAGGCCCACACGTCGGTGGCACGCCCGCCCCGGCGACGCACGATCGCCTCCTTCAGCGTGAGCCGCGGTTGACTGTGCACCCGGAAGCTACGGCTGACCTCCCGCGCGACAATCGTTCCCGGCCCCATTCCTCCCGAGAGTACTCCACGTCGAGAAGGCGGAGTCCGAGTTCAGGCGTTGGCGACGAGCGCGACGAGCTCGCTCAGCAATGCGGGATCGGTCTCTGGAAGCACACCGTGCCCCAGATTGAAGATGTGGCCAGGACGTTTGGCGACCGAGTCGAGAATGGCTCGCGCCTCGGTCTCCACGTGGCTCCAAGGTCCAAGCAGCACCGTCGGGTCCAGATTTCCCTGGATCCCACGATCGTAACCGACTCGCTCCCACGAGCACTCGAGAGGAACACGCCAGTCGACGCCGATCACCGACCCGCCGGCCGCAACCATCGAGTCGAGCAGATGGTTCGCTCCCGTCGCGAAGTGAATCGACGGCACGTCGACAGCGGCAAGGACCTGGGCCGAATACGGAGCAACGAACGTCTCGTAGTCGGCCACAGAGAGAGAGCCGGCCCAGGAGTCGAACAGCTGGATGACATCGGCCCCCGCGCGAACCTGTGCCGCAACATGGAGAGCGAACGCCCTGGCGAGCTTGTCCATGAGTTCGTGCCAGAGTTCAGGTTGCCCGTACATCATGCGCTTGGTCTCAACGAAGGTCCGGGACGGCCTCCCCTCGATCAGATATCCGGCGACGGTGAATGGCCCGCCGGCGAAGCCCACCACGGCCCGATCGGAAGACAGCTCCGCCCGAACGAGGCTGATCGCCTCGAGCGCGAACTGAAGGACTTCTTCCGGTTCGGCGACGACGAGGCGCTTCACTGCAGCCACGTCCCGGACCGGCGCGGCGACCATCGGGCCGACGCCTTCAACGAGTTCGACATCGACGCCCATGCCCAGCGCTGGAACCATGATGTCGCTGTAGATGACGGCTGCATCGACACCGTGCCGCAGGACGGGCTGGAGCGTGACCTCTGCACAAAGCTCCGGTCTGCGGCAGATCTCGAAGAGGTCGTGTTTGGCACGAATTCTCCGGTATTCCGGTAGAGACCGGCCGGCCTGTCGCATAAACCAGACCGGCGTACGGGGTACCGGCTCGCGCAAGGCAGCGCGCACCATTAGAGGCACAGTCACCGCCCTAGACTACTGCCGTGAACTACCGTCCCGAGACCGCACCGCCCCCTCCTTCGGGCCCGCTCGCGCTCGAGTGGCGAGGATTCAACGTGCCGCCACTTCGAGCGGGCGTCACGGAGCGCGCCGAAGTCACTGTCCGCAACGCGGGAACCGTGACGTGGCAGCCGCCGGACGCCAGCGAGCGCGGCGTCTGGCTCTCGTTTCACTGGCTTGACCGCTTCGACAACCCGATCATCTGGGAGGGACAACGGACACCTATCCCGCACGCGCTTGCGCCCGGCGAGGAAGCAACGTTGGCGACATTCATCAGGGGTCCGATTCCGCCCGGCCCGTACCGCCTGGCGTTCGACCTGGTCGATGAGGGGCGCTGCTGGTTCGCCGAGGTCGGCAATCGCCCTCTCCAACTTGACATCGACGTCAAGCCAAGGCTCGCCGAGCGCACCCTCTCGGCCCACGTCATGACAGGTCCCGCCGAGCTCGTGTCTGCGACGCTCAGAGCGCTCGAGCAACAAGAGGAGCCGATCCAGGACGATGGGAGCATCGTCGTGCATCTCGCGCCCGGTTGTGTTCCGCACGGCAGTTGGTCGCGCCAGATTCTTGAGGCGCACGATTCGGGCTACGGCGTCGTCGGGGGCTCGGTAAGGCTCACGGGATCGCGGTTCCGCGGGCGGGCGATTCGCGCCAACTTGCGGCCATGGTCCCCGCCGTTCGGCCGTATGCCGAACTGGCGCCTACCGCTCGTCTGTCCGTCAACAGCGCCCGATGTTCGAGCCTGGATTGCGATCGGCACACCCGTCGCCGGGCTACCGACCATCGACATGACGCCGCACGCAGAGCCATGGATCTGCGACGGGCGCATCCGAATTGACCTGCCGATCAGAGCTGCGCAGCAAGTTGATCGTCTGCCCGTCGAAACACGATCGACGCCAGCGTAAGCGCCACTACCGCAGCGGCGACGCTGTACAGCGCGTCGACTGGCCGCGTGAACGTGCCAAAGAACAATGGGTCACGGACGGCCTGGAGTCCAGGCGTGATCGGATTCCCCCAGTAGAGGACGCTCACGATGTTCGGATGCCCGGCCACGCCGGGTAGAACATCGAAGGTATAGAAAAGCGGCGTCAGGAAGAACCACGGCAACAACACCGCCTGGATCAGGTGCTCGATATCGCGGAAGTACACCGTCAGGCACGCGACGATGATCGCCAGAGCGGCGGTGAACGCAATGAGAGGCACGAGCATCGGCAGCGCCATCCAGAACGTAGTGCGCGTTGCCGGAACGAAGGTCAGGTTCAGCGCCAGAACCACGACCAGCATTGCCAGCAGTGTGATCACACCGGCGGCCGTGACCGAGAGTGGCAGAAGCTGCCGCGGGAACTTGACCTGCTGAACGAGTTGCGCCTGAGAGACGAGACTGGAGCTGGCCGTCGTGAGCACGGTTGAGAAGAACACCCAGACCACGAGACCCGTGCACACGAAGAGCGCGTAGTGCTCGATTGCGAACGCCTTCCAGAGCACCGAGAAGACGAGCGTGTAAACACCTACGAGCACCAGTGGGTTGACGAACGTCCAGAGCACCCCAAGGGCAGACCCGCGATAGCGAACGTGCAGGTCTCTCCGGAAGAGATTGAAGAACAGGTCGCGGTAAGTGACTATGTCCGCGTATACGTCCACGCCAGCACGCTAGCTGACGCGTACGCGTGTGCAGTCCCGCTCGAACGGTACGATTCGACGAAGGTCGTGGCGGCGCCTGTGTGCCGCTCCTGGCCATGCCGCAAGCGGATCGCTATCGACGACAGCCCGCTGTCGCCCCCGCGAACGGGCATCGGCAACTATCTCTCCACTCTTGTTGCCGCAATGGCGGCTGCCGACCCGAAGCCAGACATTGTCACGTTCGCGCCCACGCGGCCCCGCGGCCGACGCTACATCCTCGACGGATTGAACGGCCTCGACGT
>JAUXJK010000259.1 GCA_030624785.1 Actinomycetes bacterium | reverse complement strand
CGACTCGCGCTCACCGACCTCGATTGGGATGAACTCCGCGGCTTCGTCGTATCGTTTCTCGCGGACGCAACCGCCTACCGAAAGACTGGTGCGGGACACGCCGGCATCTACGGGGGAATCCACGAGACGATCCGCTCGGCGCTCGCGGACATACGCGTCGAGTTGGGCGATGCGGACAAACCGCTCATCGTGGTCGCGCACTCGCTTGGCGGGCTCATCATGTCAAACTACGTCTGGGATGCGGCGCACGTAACTTCGTCGGAAAACGGCTGCCGACCGCTCTCGGAGTGGTCGGCCTTCGAGAGAGCCGAGACTCTCGTTGGCCTCGTGACGATGGGGTGCAACATCCCTCTGTTCACGCTTGCGTACGACGAGATCGAGAGCATCACATTCCCACCCGCGACGCTTGAACCCGGGCTTCTCGAGGTGGCTCAATGGCTCAACGTCTACGACAGGGACGACGTTCTCGGCTATCCGATCAAGCAGCTCAGCAAGAGCTACGACATGGCGGTGACACGCGACATCGAGATCAATGCCGGAGACGCACTGACGTCCTGGAACCCCAAGGTTCACTCGAGGTACTGGTCGAACCGAGCCTTCATCAGTGAGGTTGCCAACCTCACGGGAGACGTCCTCGACGCACTGCGGTAGGGCCTTGTATTGAGGGCCTTGGCGATGCGAGCTAGCCTTAGTGCACGTGGGAGAGCTCGGGGGATCGATCTATACGTCCACCTTCAGGACGCCTTTTCGTACAGCATCGGCGTCGTCGTTGCGTGCGGGTCAGGTGCGGCGGTTGGTCGCGGTCTCCGTCGCCTTCCTAGCGGTACTCACGGTGTCCGTCGGTGCCGCCAACGGTGCTAGCCCACGCGCCGACGAGCTCTTGCCAGACCTGCGAGCCGTCGCTCCTTATGACGTTCGAACGAGTGGCGATGGCGAACGTTTCGTGATCGGGTTCGGGTCTACGTCACAGAACGTGGGTGAAGCGGAACTCAAGATGCGCGGCTCCCGTGCGAGCTCCGCATCGCTCACGATGAGTGCAGACCAACTCGTCGCGCTCAAGAACGGCAAAGAGCGCGTCTACTCGGGCGCTGGTACGTTCGCATACATAACGGAGGAGACGCACCGACACTGGCACTGGCTCGGGTTCATGCGCTACGAGCTACGTCGCGCGACTGACCTCAGCCTCGTCAACCCAGACGTGAAGAGCGGATTTTGCGTCGCCGATCGTCAGCCTGTCCCGGGATACAACCTGCGCGCCGATTTTCCTGACCCGTCCTGGTGTGAACAGGACAACCCGGCGGCCACCGAAGTGGTCGTTGGCATGTCGGTCGGCTGGGGAGATCCCTACGAAGCACTCATTGAGGGCCAGGAGATCGAGGTCACTGGTGTGCCTGCGGGCACGTATTACGTCGTGCACAGCGTCAATCCGAAGCGCCTGCTGCGCGAATCTGACTACTCGAACAACCTCTCGGCCGCGCTCGTCCAGCTCAGTTGGCCGGACGGGCGCAAATCTCGACCACAGGCGAGGCTGCTGGTGAGCTGCGGGCAGACGGGAACAAGTCGGAAGGATCTGCTCGTCGACCGTGACGACACCGATGATGCGCTGTGCGGGCTGCGCGGGAACGACACCCTGCGACTGCTCGGCTCGCGAGGCGAGGCCGCGCTGGGAGGCCCGGGCAACGATAGGTTCGTCGGCTCGGTCAACGGCTCTGTCCTCGATGGCGGTTCAGGTACGGATACGGCCGACTACACGAAACTGACTATCCCGATCACGACGGATCTCAACGCCCGTCGCACGTCGGGTGGGCGCGGCGAGGATCGCCTGCGGAGCATCGAGAACGTTCGTGGCGGTTCGCGTGACGACGTACTGCGAGGAGATCGCAAGGCGAATG
This sequence comes from Actinomycetes bacterium, assembly GCA_030624785.1. Classification (GTDB taxonomy): domain Bacteria; phylum Actinomycetota; class Thermoleophilia; order Gaiellales; family Gaiellaceae; genus JAUVPB01. The sequence continues at coordinate 2,005 of JAUXJK010000259.1, read as the reverse complement.
TCCTTGCAGGAGGACGCGGACACGACGTTGTCAGTGGGCGGCGCGGCAAGGACACTGTGCGGGGCGGCCTCGGGCGGGACACACTCGACGGAGGCAGGGGCCGCGACAAGCTCTTCGGAGGCCCCGGCAACGACTCGATCCTAAGCCGCGACGGTACGCAAGACACGGTTGCCTGCGGCGCGGGATATGACACGGTTACCGCCGATCGCGTTGATCGCGTGGCGGCCGACTGCGAACACGTTCTGTTGGCCTAGCTGCGCGACGCGAAGTCGATGTTCTCGGTAATTCGTGTGCCGTCCTCAAACAAGGATCGGGCAAGCGCTGCGATGCGAGCCTGTGCGGTCGCGAGGTCATCGTTGTCGATGTTTGCGTTGAGCAGATCGATGTACCACGGCATCTTGCGTTCCGCGAGCACGTAGATCTGCGCAATCTCGCGAGCGATCGGCAACGTCGTCGCCTTTGAGTCGTCGTGCACGTCGCGGTTGTCCGCCACCAGCAACTTGATGTACTCCTCCTCCAGCAACCGCTCGAAGAGTTGAGCCGTGAACGGATCGCCCTCGGCCACGCCCGTCTGCGGGTCGCTCTCCGTCAAGGTCGCATTCTTGTGGAGCCACTCCCAGAGGATGCTGAGCCGAATCTCGCCAGTCGCCATGTCTTCCATCAGATAGAGGACATCGTCGTTCCCAAAGAAATCGGCCGGCTTGAGCGCAGCCGCCTGAAATCCGCGCCCGAACGCGTTGCCGTACTGAACGGCAACGCTCAACAGATCTCGTGCTCCTCGCATCGTCCGCGGCGCCGGCTCGAGCAGCGTGAGCCCGTCAGCGTCCGCATCCGAATGAGTCAATGGGGGGAAGGAGCGCCCGAGCTGATTTGGCTCGCCGGCCTTCTCCCAGACCGGTCTAACAATGTGCACCATCTTCCAGTGAGCAACCCACTTGCCGCTAGCTCCCGCCTCCTGCTCGCGATGTGATCCAGCTACTGCCTTCTGCATGCTCGCGGCGACACCTGACTCCGACCCGACCGGGATGTTGGGTTCCATGCCTCCCTGCCACAGAGCGAAACGCCCGTTGCGATCAGGCGTGTTCACGGCGCGCCTAACGCGATCCTCGTAGTTGCGCATGTAGCCGTACGTCATCGTGATCGCGTCGATGTTGGGATTCACGAAATCGTCGTCCCAGCTGAGAGCATCGGCGACGCTGTTTATGTAGTCCCAACGTCCCGTGTTGAAACCAACGAAACGCGGGCCGAGAGCCGCGCGGATCTCCATGAGCTGAAAGGAGGCCTCAAGCTGCTCCACGAGGACGTAGGTCTTGATCGTTGCCGGTTCGAGACCGAGATGGCTCTCGAGTGTGGACAGCGAGTCGTGCCAGAAAGCGGCCTCTTCGGCCGTCTGAATCTTTGGGAGATAGAGCACGATCGAGCGACTCGTGTCGAGCAGGCGCTCAGCATTGTGCGTCGCGAACAACGCGATGTCGACGAGCGAAGCCGAGAGCCCGATGCCGTTCGTCTCGCGCACGTGGCGATCGTCGAGATGTAACCCTCGTGGACGAAAGATCACGGTTGTGAAGTCAAGTTGTTCCCGCCAACTTTCGATCGGCGCGCGACCGAGGAAGTCGAGCGCCCACGCGTTCATTGCTCCCGCGATCTCTTCAGCGACGCCGAGAAAGACGGAGTCTCGAGCGAGGGCGAGCTTGAGGTTGCGCTGATTGTCGAGCGACATCGTTGAGATCTGGCCGAGCGCATCTTCGCCGTCGAACATCCATCCGTCTGCGCCGGAGAGAAGGGCGTAGGCCACATTGCGGATACCGCTCTCGACGCTTGCGCGTGGCTTGGCCGCCGGGCCGGTTCCCTGCACCCATTGGCGCTCCAGGTCGGCGGGAATGGCGCTGCCTTCGAAGTCGCCCTCCCGAGCGTCGCGCACTGTGATCGATGTACGCGGGATTCGCGAGGCGGCGTCGAGGAAGCCGATGCGTTCCCGATTGTCAGCTCGCTTACGTCTGCGCTT
>JAUXJK010000076.1 GCA_030624785.1 Actinomycetes bacterium | reverse complement strand
TCAACGTGAAGACGTGGGGCACAACCGGTCATGTGAGCGGGTTCTCGACCTTCCGCGGTAAGCCGCGGGACGCCGGTTTCCGCCAGCGTTTCATGGGTTTTACGCTGACCCTGCGCCACACGGAAGGTCGCTGGCAGATCGTGTCATGGCACCAGAGCGTGCTACTTGGGCGCATCCAGGGCGCCTCTCCAAGCTAGTGAAGGCGCAGCACAAGGCGACTCCTATCCCGTAGGTGCGAGGAAACGATGACGGAGCCCACGAATGTATGGGCGCCGCTTGAGATCGGCCCGACAACACTCAAGCACCGGATCATGCAGAGCGCCCACACGATGGGTGGATTGAGCTCTACGCAGAGCACCGGCTCGAGCGGCTTCTGCTCGAAGAGGGGCGCGTGGTCGGAGTTGGAGGAACGTCTGCGTTGGGCGCGCTCGAGCTACGCGCAAGCAACGTCGTTCTGACCACGGGCGGCTACGCCGCAAACCGCACGCTCTTCTCCGAGTTGCACCCGCGGCGCGGCCACCATGGGGGACGGCTTTGGCGGCGGAATGTGCGCAACGACAGCGCTCAGTTTCGGTCGCATTCTTGGACGGCGACTCGCAGCTCTCGCGCCTACGCGATGAGCTCCTCTGCTCCGTCGGGCTTGTCTTTGGGGAACGAGACGTGCTCGAACACGATTAGCCATCGTGCGAGATGGCGCTCCAGAATCCACGTTGCGCGTTGCGTGACCTCGACAGGCTCGGTGCCGCCGACCGGGGTGTACGTCGATGAGGTGGTTCCACCGACCCAGCCGAGGTCATGCGTCCGGCCGGATTGGACGTCATCGGTCAGCTCGACCTTCGAAAACGTCATCTGGTCGAACAAACCCTGCCATAGCGCTCCGTTGGTTTCACGATCGAAACCCTCGCTCTTGCCTTCCCAGCCTTCGCGGAAGATGAAGAGGCGATCCTCCTGCAGGTAGCGCTGTTGAATTGCGTCGATGTTCTTGCGCAAGATCGCGTCGAACAGTCCTTCGATCGCCTCGCGAACCTCTTCAGCCTCGTCCATGTCGCCTTTCCAATTGCGTTGAGAGTGCAGGAACGGTAGCCGTGATGGACTCCACCCGGATCGCGCCGACGGGAGACACCTGGTCGAGACGCGCCACGGCACCATGCACGTGCGGGTGGCCGGAGCACAATGCGAGAGGCTGCCGCTCGTCCTGCTCCACATATCGCCGCTGTCCGGCCGCATGTTCGAGACGATCGTGCGGTTGCTTGCCGACGAGCGGCCCGTGGTCGTGCCCGACCGCCTCGGTTTCGGTGATTCAGACCGTCTGAGTGAGCGGCTCGCCTTCGCGAGTACTCGCACGCCACGCTCGATGCGCTCGATGCACTCGGCGTCGGCGAGTTCGACGTGATTGGTATCCACACGGGATCGTGCGAAGCGATCGAGCTCGCGGTGGCAAACCCATCCCGCGTGCGTCGCATGGGTGTCGTGGCGCTTCCGGTCTTCACGGATGCCGAGCTGGAGAACTATCGGAACGAGTTCTTCGAGCCGCCCGAGCCAGCGGATGATGGCTCCCATCTGGAGTGGGTCTGGCAACGGTGGCGGGTCTGGCAGCAGAACGAGAAACGGTTGCGTGACCTCCCCAACGCGCTCGCCAGTCGGGTAGTCAAAAACGGCGCGGTACGTCCACCAGTAGGTGGGCCAGCTGTCCATGTGGTCGACAACACGCTGATGGAGCAGCTCGAGATCCCAGCCCGGCTGTTTCTGCAAACGTCACGGGTGTTCGCGACCAGTGCGCGATCGGGGTTTGCAGCGATACGCCGGGCAGTCCGACTACCGTGCCCAACCGCATCGACGGAGACGGCGTATCGTTGTTGGCGGCGACCATTCGTGAGAGTCTGGCGCTCGGCCGAGCTGGCCGCAGCCCGCGACGGAAGGAGGGTCATGTCGAGCAGTCGACGGCACCTTGTCGATACGCGCCTTGGACAGATGCATGTCCGCACCATGGGAGATGGCGGAGTGCCGCTCGTGCTCCTGCACAGCCAGGTGGTGTCTAGCCGTTGGTACGACTACCTCGCGCCGTTGCTCGCCGAAGACCGCATGGTCGTGATGCCCGACCGAATTGGCTACGGCGACTCCGACGCCGCACCTCGTCAGCTCAACTTCACCGAGTTCGCAAAAGCGACGATGGACGGCCTGGACGCCCTCGGCCTATCCGAGTTCGACACGGCCGGAATTCACTCGGGCGGCATCGAGGCTGTCGAGTTGGCCGTGCAGCAGCCATCGCGCGTTCGCCGCATCGCGACGATAGCGGCTCCAGTCTTCAATGACGAGGAGAGGCCCGCGTTCAAGGAGATGTTTGGCGCGCCGCCCGAGTTCGCCGATGACGGCTCGCACATGGAGTTCGCCTGGGGATGGTGGCATGGCGCGCAGCCGGAGGGATTCGACCTCGAGATAGTCCACACCTGGCTCGTTGATCACCTCAAAGCGTGGCCAAACTACTGGTGGACGTTCGTCGAGGCAATCGATTACCCGATGGGCGAGCGCATCGCAGCCGTGACCCAGCCTCTGTTGCTGATGGTCCCGCACGACGACATCTATGAGCAGACTTCTCGCGCCATCCCGTGGCTGCCCGAGGGCGCCGAAGTGGTTGATCTACCGAACATGACGAACGTGATGGAGATTCTCACGACGAACGTCGAGGAGTCTGCACAACACCTGAAGCGCTTCTTCGCGTGAGTCTGGCCTCCTTGGTGTCAGGAGGAGCAGGCATCGTGTAGTCGGCACAAGTTGACCGATCGGTCAATCACCGATCGTCGCAAACTATGCCGGCGCTGCTGGAGTTTGTCAAGGCATTGGCGGATGCCACGCTCTCCCTTGACCGAAATGCGCGAGAGAAGATAGCCTTGCGGCGTCTGCCATGGCCAAGAGCTACATCAAACCCCCGCTTTTCGTGCGTCGCGTTTTCAATCCGATCGCGATGCGCTTCGGCATTGCCGAGACGCTTGCTGTGCGTGGCCGCAAGAGCGGGGAGTTGCGGCGTGTTCCGATCACGCCGGTCGAGGTGGATGATGTGCGCTACCTCTGCTCGCCGCGAGGCACGACGTTCTGGGCACTCAATCTCGCCGCGGCCGGTGAGGGGGAGTTGCGGCACAAAGGAAATGTTCAACGGTTCAAGGCGCATGACGTTCCGACGGAGGAGCGGGCCGCGATCATCGTTGAGTACCGCAAGCTTGTTCCGAAGTCCGTCGGGAAGATGTTCGACCAGATTCCCGACGTTGCCGAGCATCCGACCTTTCGCATAGAGCCGCTCTAGCGTCTCGAGGAATGGCGTGGTTGAGCTCGTGATGCGCGTGGGACGCTCCGGATGAGCCCGTCCAAGCTCGCGTCGCGAACAGACGGCCCCGAGGGGGCGCCCCACGTCACGTTCTCGCACTCGCTGGCATCGGACCTGCGCATGTGGGATCCACAGGTCGCGGCTCTTCGCGACAGCTATCGGATGCTGCGATTCGACACGAGGGGCCACGGCAACTCGGCGGTTCCCTCGGCTCCATACAGCCTCGGTGATCTGGTCGGTGATGTCGTCGCGCTCCTTGACGACAGCGGTGTTGACCAGACGCACTTCGTGGGCTTGTCGATGGGTGGGATGATCGCGCAGGGTCTGGCGCTAGAGCATCCCGATCGCATGGCGAGCATCACCGTTGCGAACTCGATGGCGGTGCTGCCGGACGGCGCCGAGACGATGTGGGACGAGCGAATAGCCACCGCCCGTGAACACGGAATGATCCGCTTGGCGGACCCGACGATTGAGCGATGGTTCACCGCAGACATGCGGGCTCGCGAGGAAGCCGTCGTTGGTCGCGTGCGCGAGCAGATCCTGGCGACGGCGGTGGAGGGCTACGTCGGGTGTTCGGAGGCCATCAAGCGGCTCGACTACGCGTCGCGCTTGGGCGAGATCGATGTACCAACGCTCCTGATCGCCGGAGACCAGGACGCGGCAACGCCCGCGGCGGCCATGCGTGTGATGCACGCTGCCGTGACGAATTCGGAGTACGTTGAAGTCGAGGCCGCACATCTTTCGAACCTTGAGCGCCCGGCAGAGTTCACAGCGGCCCTGGTTCGATTTCTGTCGTCGTAGCTGAGCGATTCGGTGAAAAATGACCCCGCCGACCGGGATGGGCGCTTATAGCCGTGGACGAGCTGCCCGTTACGTCGGGCTGCGTCGACGCCTCAGCGTTGCATGCGCGTCGGAGGTGGGGATCCACTCACGGCACCCGAGCTGCCATCAAACGTCGAGCGACGGATGGTCTCAAAGCACCAAGCGGCTCCACCCCGGTCGGGGGGACAAGCGTGGTCGGGTGGACTCATCAACACCCCCAAGGTCGCTTACGTTGCAACCTTCATGTTACCTCGCCGGCGACGAGATGTCTACGGTCGGTTGCCCCGGCAACCGCGCCGGTCAGGCCAGTGCGGCTTTCACTGCGCTTGCCGCATCGGCGAGTCCGGCCGCGCCGTCCGAGAGCCGGCCTGCGAACGGGTGCATGAAGCCGTGGATCGTTCCTTCATGGCGGCTTAGCGCCACCTCGACGCCGTCGGCTTCGAGCCTGGCAGCGTAAGCCTCACCCTCGTCGCAAAGAACGTCGCACTCGGCCGTGATCACCAGTGCAGGCGGAAGCCCGCTCAGATCCGGGGCCCGGAGAGGTGACGCATAGGGCTCGTCGCGGGTCGCAACATCGGGAACGTAGTGATCCCAGAACCAGCGCATCGCTTCTTTCTCCAGCACGTACCCCTCGGCGTACGCGCGATAGCTTGCTGTTTCGAGATCATGGTCGGTGACGGGATAGATCAGAAGTTGGAACGCAGGAGCGGGCCCACCACGGTCGCGGGCCATCAGGCTCACAGCCGCCGCAAGATTCCCGCCCGCGCTGTCACCTCCAATGACGATCTTGGCGGGATCAACGCCGAGACGCTCAGCATTTGCGGCGGTCCATACAAATGTTGCGTAGCAATCCTCGGCCGCAGCTGGATATCGATACTCCGGGGCCATCCGATATGTCGGAGCGAACACCTTGCATCCGGTCGCGTTGGCGAGAGCCCGGCAAGGAACCTGGTAGGTGTCAGTGGTTCCGACAACCCAGCCGCCGCCGTGGAAATAGACGAGCGCCCCAGATGGATCGGAGCCCTCAGGTGTATATGTCCGTAGCTCGAGATCTCCATCGGGGCCCGCGATGATCTGATCGTCGATCGATTCGACCTCCTCGGGAGATCCGGCGAACAGGTAGCAGATGGAGTACCACGTCTCTCGCGCCTCCGCGGCCGTCATCTCATGCCATGGCTTGCCGCCTGCGGCCGCCACCTCGTCGAGGAAAGTTTGCGTTTCCGGGCTCGCGGCCATCTGCGCTCCTTCTTCTAGGTTGGGCCTGGCGATGGGGCACTCGGGCCGCGCCAGGAGTCAGATGCTAACGCGGCGCGCACGGCTCGGTCAGTTGCATCGTCTCGCGCGATCGGTCACTTCGACCGCGGTGTCGGACGTAGTCGCTTCAAGCCACGTTCTGTCCAGGTGGGAGTCTCCGAACCGAAGTGCTGTCGAACTGCCTCGGCATACGGCTTGGAGACGCGTCCAGCGTAGGCTCCGAACCCTTCCTCGCGCAGCGGCGCCAGATCTTCGCTGTATGGATCAAGAAGGTGTTGGCGGCCGACGTGTCGCGCCGAGTTGAAGAACGCTGTCCCGACGCCGACCGACACCTCCAGCATGCTGCGCTGTTCTCGTTTGGCGAGCGTGCGCAAGCCGTTGAGCATCGATGTCATCTCGGCAGGTTTCGGGAGTCCTGAAGCGTCGGCACGCAGGCTCGAAAGCGACTCCCGGAGAGCCGCTACCTCGAGCGGCGGTACGTCGATGAGCCGAGCTGTCGTACCGCTGGCGCCCTCGAGAACACCGAGGAGTTCGTCCAGAGTGTGAACTGTCGTGTCCTCGGCGAGAACGTTGTTGATCCTGAGCTCGCTGACGAAGGCGTCAAGATAGGTTCGTGAGCCGCGCGTCACGTCTGCCGTCGCGGCGAGCAGCCACAGGGGCGAGAAGCCGAAGGCTGCGATCGAGCCAAGTTCGATGACGTTTCCGGTGGCTTTTCGAGCGAGCAGCTTGCCCGCGCTTGGCTCGAACTCCTCGCCTGACGCCTCGGGTTCGACGCCGCCGACGAACTCGATCGTGATCCGCAGTAGGTTCTTCGCCGTCGCCTCATAGAGGCTGGATCGCCTGACGAATCGAGGGAGAGCGAGTTGGGCCGTCTCGTGGACGGTCCCGCCGAGCACGGCCGCCACCATCCGGACGAACTTCTCAGGAATCGAGACCACATCCGTCCAGCGGCTTCGCACCGAACTCAACCCATGCTCATCGCCACTCAGATGCAGCGGCCTCCATCGACCTCGAGAGCAACACCGGTGATGAACTCAGCGTCATCGCTTGCGAGGTAGAGGGCAGCTCGCGCTACATCGATGGGTTGCGACATGCGTCCGAGCGGTATCGCGGCTGTGAACTCTGCTCGTGCCTCGGGAGTGTCCGGCCCACCCATAAACGTCTCGAGCAAGCCCGTTTCGCCGATTACGGGGCAGATCGCGTTGACGCGGATGTTGTCCGGGGCAAGCTCGGCGGCCATGGACTTGGTGAGGGTGTTGACGGCGCCTTTTGAGCCGTTGTACCAGGTGAGCCCGGGGCGAGGGCGAATGGCTGCAGTCGAGGATGTGTTGATGATTGTGCCGCCGCCCTGGGAGCGGAATAGCGGTACCACTTCGAGTGTCGAGAGATAGATCGCCTTGACGTTGACCGCATATACGCGGTCGAAATCCTCCTCGCTGACATCGAGCAGCGGGAGATTTCGATGGGCCGCGCCAGCATTGTTGACCACGATGTCTAGCGTGCCGAAGTCATCGATCGCCGTTCGTGCCATGTGATGCACGGCTGCGCGGTCGGTCACGTCGCCTTGGACAAACGTCGCTCGAGCCCCGCTTGCAACGATTGCGTCGACAACGCGTGTCGCATCGTTCACGTCCGCGAGGACAACGGCCGCGCCTTCGGCAGCAAACAGTGTGGCCATCGCCTCACCGAAGCCGCTTGCCGCACCAGTGACGAGTGCCGTCTTACCTTCGAGTCTCATGGCAGGAGCGTAGTTCAGAGAACCCGAATGTGGATGCGAACCTGTGTCGACGCCTGGCCCGACGACGTCGGCGTGCCAGACATTCACGTAGAATCGGCTGCCAAAGGAGGTCGCCATGGCGGTCGAAGTAGACGGTCTCGACGTAGCGACGCTACGGAGTGAGATTCAGAAGACGTACACGAATGTGTCCGAGAATCCGGACTCGGGGTTCATCTTTCCGACCGGCCGAGCATGGGCCGAAGAGCTCGAGTACCCCAAGGATCTTCTGGATCGCATTCCCGAGGCGGCCTGCGAGTCGTTCGCCGGTGTGGCGAATCCGTTCTCTTTCGGCGCGCTCATAGAGGGGGAACATTCACTCGACCTCGGCTGCGGCGCCGGGATGGATCTTCTCGTCGCGGCACAGATGGTTGGCCCGTCAGGAACGGCAACGGGAATCGACATGACACCCGCGATGGTCGACAAGGCACGTGGGGCTGCAGAGGAGATGGGTGCAACGAACGTGACGGTCGTTGAGGGTGACGTTGAGGCCCTCCCGTTCGACGACGCGTCGTTCGACGTCGTCACCTCAAATGGCGTGATCGATCTGCTCCCGGACAAGACCGTTGTTTTCTCGGAAATCTTCCGGGTGCTGAAGCCGGGCGGTCGCATGCAGATCGCCGACGTGACGATTCAGCGACCCGTCTCTGAAGAGGGCAAGCGCGATATCGACCTGTGGACCGGCTGAATCGCTGGCGCTCTGCTGGAAGCAGAGTACGCAAGCCGCGTCGAGAGCTACGGATTCGAGCGCATTGAGACCGGCGAGTTGATTGACACCTACTCGCGATCGGAGTCGGCTGACACGCGACGAAAGGCCGAGAAGTTTGGGGCTCGCGGCACGACGCTCAAGGCATTCAAACCTGAGTAGGCCGGAGCAGTAGCTGGCTTCGAGACGTCTCGGCGAGGTTCAGAACGAATCTAGACTCGGCGTGGACGCGGTCTAGAACAGCGAAAGTGGAGTATCCGCTGTCGCTGCGGGCGGCGGGTCGTCGTGAGCGCTCGCCGCGACGCCTGTCGCGCCGATGGTCTCGCGAACTGGTGGGAGCAGAGGCGTGTAGGCGTGCAACTCTTCGCCGTGCTCGCGTAGCCAGTCGAAGGGAGCTCGGTAGTTCGGGCGAGCCTTTTCGACGAGTGCCCAGAACGCGCTCGAATGATTCAGCTCGCGAAGATGGCAAAGCTCGTGGATCACCACGTAGTCGAGTACCTC
>JAUXJK010000232.1 GCA_030624785.1 Actinomycetes bacterium | reverse complement strand
CCCTACGATTGCGCTAGGCGTCCTCACTCCAGCGCTGCCACTGAAAGCGCGACAGACAAACTCTGTCCCGCTCGTCAAAAACTACGCCCTCGCCCTCCAGGAGACTCCTCTGAAGCTCATCGCCGCCGGGTTCGGAGCGGCGACTGACCTCGCCGCTCGCGTTGACGACGCGATGCCACGGAATCTCTAGGTCGTCCGGTGTCGCTGCTAGCGCGTAGCCGACCTGTCGTGCATGACGAGGCTGCCCGATGAGCTGGGCAATCTGGCCGTACGTCGCCACCTTGCCCATGGGTATGTCCGTAACAAGGGAGTAGATCGCGTCATAGCTACTCATGAAACGCTAGACCGCCTTCCCAGCCGCCATCACTCGCCGATCACAACCCCGTATTTGGCACATAGGCGGTTCGTCTCATCCGCCGGGGACAGGCCTGATGACATCTCCCAGGACTCAGACTGAGTGGGTCGGCGATGGCCATCCATGACCGCGTCTACAACGCCCATTCGTCTGTGGTCGAGTAACGACGCCCAGACGTAGTCCAGCCCCCAACCGCTCTGGGATTCGACGAATGTCCCCTCAAGTCGCCTCAAACCGCCGTGACTGAACACGGGCATCATGATCTCCACCTGGCGTGTTGGACGCACAAGGCTTCCAGGGCGTGCGAAGAGGTCGTGGTAAGCCGTGGTGCTGTCAGAGCGCATTCATCCGTTCCAGCGAGATCACTCGATCCTGCACACTCCATTCATCGGTAGTTAGCGCTCACGCATCGATTTCGGACATCATCCAGCTAGTCAGGCGGTCGACATTCAGCGCCGCTGCCACCCGGCTGCGCGTATCGAGGCTAGCTCGCCGAGATTCCGTCCGCTGGCACCATCTTTGGGAGAGGATCGCGCCAGCCTGGCGATGATTGAATCCCCCCGCCTGACGGTCGCCTCAAACCTCTGGGCGGACAGGCGAATCGACGAGGTCTGCGCACCGTCTTGTTGAATCGCTTCAATACGCTGGTGCTCCACACAATCAAATACGGCAGCGCTCGTGTCCAGACGGACATTCAGTGAGCATCTCTAGACCGCCGCATGGAACTGGAGACCAGCCCCACGTGTCCTCACGAGCTCTCGCTCAACGGCCCGCCCCGGATCGCGGGGGCTCCGAATCTCGGCCTGAGCGCTTTCTCTATACGTGGCAACTCGATGCGCTGACCGCGTGGTTGCGGTGCGGCCGCCGCGGCGTTGTCGAGGCGGTGACTGGATCGGGCAAGACAGATATGGCGTTGGCGGCAATCGCCGACGCGCATCGCCGCGGGGTCTTCGTGTTGGTCGTTGTACCCACACGGGTGCTGATCTCCCAGTGGCACGAGCGGCTGACGAGAGCGTTTCCCGACCTCCATGTTGGCCGTTTGGGCGACAGCAAGCGCGACCAGCCTGAGGGCTGCGACGTACTGGTTGCCACTCGCCACTCGGCTGCGAACCAGCAACCAGTGCCCGATGAAGGGTGCGATGGCCTCCTCATCGCCGATGAGTGCCACGGCTTCGGCGGCGGGATCCTGCGCAAGTCGTTGATCGGCGCCTACAACGAGCGGATGGGCCTCACCGCCACACTCGAACGAAGCGACGACGCCATCGACCGGGTGATCCTGCCGTACTTCGGTGGTGTGTGCTTTCGCTACGACTTCGCCGCCGCCATTGACGACGGCGTGTGCGCGCAGCCTCGAGTCGCTTTCGTCTCCGTGCCTCTCGCGAAGGAGGAGCGGTTCGAGTACATCGCGACCGAGCAGCAGTTGGTCAACTCTCGGCGAGTGCTTCGAGCGATCCACCAGATGCCCGCAAACTTCTCAGACTTCCTCTCGGCAGTCGCGCACCTGGCGGACCACGACGCCAGCGAACACGGCCGCGCCGCGCGCGAGTATCTCGACGCGCTTGGAAAACGCCGTGAGATCGTTGCAAGCAGCGCGGCCAAGTACAAGGCGTTGACCACGCTGGCTCCGACGCTGCGCGAGGCCCAGGGCGCGCTCGTGTTCACCGAGACCGTCCGGGCAGCGAACCATGCGATCAACCGACTCGACGGCGAGTTGAGTATCGAGATCATTACGGGCGACACGCCACGCAATGCCCGGGAAACTATCCTCACCGCGTTGCGGGCAGGCGAAGTTGACGCGGTCGCCGCACCGCGGGTCCTCGACGAGGGCGTTGACGTCCCGAACGCGAACCTTGGGGTCGTTGTGAGCGCAAGTCGCACCCGCCGCCAGATGATCCAGCGGATGGGACGAGTGCTACGCCGCAAGCCACCGAACATCGGCGCAAGGTTCGTGATTCTGTTCGCCGCGGACACCCTCGAGGATCCCACGACCACCGACGACCGAGATGGCTTCCTCGACGAGATCGAGGCGATCTCGGACGATGTTCGCATCTTCGGGTTGACCGACATCAACCGCGTCGGAGGGTTCCTCGACTGGACCGGGCCGGACGAGGTTCGTGACCCAATCCGGATCGATGCCGTACACGTCCTCTCAACCGAAACTGATCGATGGGACGCTATTCACAGCGACACGGAGAACACGAACATCGCCGAGAAACTCGAACGCGACCTTGGGCCGGAGGCGATGTATGCAAGGCTCAACTATCTGCAGTGGCCGGCAGCGAGCTGGCTGCATGAATGGATAGCCTCGCGCGTCCCCAACACACCTCACGGCAAGCTGGCCAAAGAGGTTCGCTACCTCGAGCTGGAGCGCCCGTCTATGCCCGACCTGGCCAAACCAAAGCGTAAGAAGAAGCTCCTGTCCACGGGTGATTCACCCGTGGTTATCGTCACCGTGAACGACGGCTTCGCCTTGAGTTGTACTGGCTGCGACGTGCTGTCCGAACGGGTGAGGTTCAAGTGGCAGGCTCTGGATCAAACCGTGGAATGTCAGTGCAGCGGATGGTGAAGACCCACTTCTGAGCCTCGGTCGCTCTCGCGTCGAGTGGCTCGCGGCGCGCTACAGGCAGGTACCCCGAAGCCGCCGTGCGACGCTGGGCGTGGCACCTACGCAGGGCTACACTCGCAGCGTGTGCACGATCGACCTCGGTGTGCCTGAAGCCTGCCGGCAGGAAGCCGCCGAGCTGTACTGGGAGGCTTTCGGACGCAAGTTCGCGCCGGTCATCGGCCCTCGCGAGCGTGGAGTCGCGCTGATCGCGCGACGACTCAATCTCGATCGCGCAGTGGCGGCGATCGGCGATGGTCAGCTGCTCGGTCTCGCAGGCTTTCATCTCGACGGGAAGACACTGGTGAACCTGACGCTGCGCGACGTGTTCCGGGAGTTCGGGCCGCTGCGTGGAATCAAGCGATCAGTCCTGTTCGCGTTGCTCGATCAAAAGCCGAGGCAGAACGAGCTCCTGCTCGAAGGTATCGTCGTACGCCCCGATCAACGAGGACGAGGAATCGGAACCGCACTGCTGCGCGCCCTGTTCGAGGTCGCGCGCGCCAACGAGCTGACGTCATTGCGCCTGGATGTCGTCGACACAAACCCGCGAGCACACGCCCTCTACGAACGCGAGGGCTTCGCGGTGACAAAGATCGAGCGGACGCCCTACCTGCAAAAACTGATGGGATTCAGCTCATCGCGCGAGATGGTGGCGCAGGTCTAGCCTCCCGCAACAAGCCGTTGTGCCGCGCGACGCGAGGCCGGCCGGGTTCTACGGCGCGGCGCCCGTGGTGTGAACCCACACGTAGTCGGTCGCCGCCGCGCCCATGTGGCAACTCGAACAGACGTTGCCACTCGCAAGAATGCTGAACGCGTCCTCGGGTTCACTACGCGCGTACTCCACGAACTCCCAGTCGTTGTTCGCCGGATCAAAGCCTGGGATCTTGCGCATGATCGCGATCAGGCCAATGAAGTCGCGGTCCGGTCGGATGGCGCGTTTGACGAGAATCGTTCCGTCCGGGAAGGAAAGTCCCTCAACTAGTCGATCGGCCTCCTGGCTCGCGAACACGTCCTTCGTGCCAAGGTGAGCGTCCCCCGTTTCGATCGGCGGGATCGGCTCTGCATTGAGCTTGACCCAGTCCTCGTAGCCTGCAATGTCCTCAGGTAGGCCCTCCGGCAGAGGAGGTGGCGATGGCTCGGCTGGCGGCTCAGGTTCAAGTGGCGGCGGCTCACTGGGCGCAGAATCCGGCTCGGGGGGTGGCGACGGTGCGGGCTCGGTCGCGGGCTCGGACGGTGCGGGCTCGGTCGGGGACTCAGACGGTGCGGCCTCTGAAGGCGCTGCCGGCTCGGCAGCGGGCTCTGGCGGAGCGGTCGCTGGCGCCGATGCGGGATCCTCGTCCGATCCCCCGCAGCCCGCGAGAACGAGAGCTGCGATCAGCACGCAGGTGGATGCCAGGACTACGGATGCCATCCTCATG
>JAUXJK010000110.1 GCA_030624785.1 Actinomycetes bacterium | reverse complement strand
GAGCACATCGCCATCGTTCAGGTTGGCGACTCGCGTGCCTATCGGCTGCGCAACGGCGTGCTTGATCAGCTCACTGACGATCACTCGCTGGTGGCCGAGCTTGTCCGAGCGGGCAGGTTGTCGCCGGAGGAAGCCGCACTCCACCCTCAACGCGCCGTGATTACGCGAGCGCTTGGCACCGACCCGACCATCGCCGCCGACGTCTTCGTCACGGATGCCCAACCAGGTGATCTCATTCTCCTCTGCACTGACGGCCTGACCACCATGCTGGACGATGCCGCCTTGACAGCCGCGCTCCTTGAGTCGAAGGATGCGCAAACCGCGGTGAGAGCGCTCGTGCGCGGCGCCAATCAGGCAGGTGGGGATGACAACATCAGCGTCGTCGTATTCGAGGTCGTCAAAGACGGCTGGGCAGACGCCGAGCCATCGCTAGGGAGCACCCCCGACGAGGACACTCTGACGTCGCTCGATCCGGTCCTGCTGGGCGTGGACGCTGGTGCGGCCGCACCCTCACACCCGACTCGGGCCACACCTCGAGGCCGCGCCAGGAAACGCGGGGGATCACCACGCAGTATCGCTCCACTGCTCCTAACGGCGCTTGCCATGGCTCTCGCAGGCGTCGTAGTCGTCGGCGCCGTTTGGGGAGCGCAGCGCGCCTACTTCGTCGGCGCCGACGAGAACGGAAATATCGTCGTCTATCAGGGCGTGCCGTGGGATATCACCGATGGAGTCTCCCTCTATCGCAAGATCCACGTGAGCGCACTACGCGCTCCTCAACTCTCCGCCGAAGAGCGAGCCGACCTGTTCGACCATGACCTCATTCACGAGGAACAAGCTCGACTACGGGTGGCCGAGTTCGAGCGGCTTGTGGAGATCCCTTGAGCCTACGAAATCGCGAGCTCGTCTCGCTGCTCGGCGCAAGTCTCATCGTCACGCTCGGATTCGCGAGCGTCTATCTCGCTCAGCAATCGACGACGTCGTCCGCGTCGATCTCCTACATCGGCATCTTCCTCGGTCTCTATTTGATCGCGCACCTGGTGACCCGCGCGCAGCTTCCATATGCGGACCCTTACCTGCTGCCACTCGCCGCTTTGCTCACGGGCATAGGAGTGACGATGATCTACCGCATCGATCCCGCCCTGGCGCTGCGCCAAGGCGTGTGGGTCGCCGTCGGACTCGTGCTCTTCGTAGGCGGAATCATCCTTGTACGCGACTACCGCAAGCTCGAGAGCATCAAATACACACTGGGCATCGCTGCCGTTGTGCTGCTGGTTCTTCCAGCACTACCCGGCATCGGGCGAACGATCAATGGCGCAACGCTCTGGGTCGATCTCGGGCCGTTCGTATTTCAACCGGGAGAGCTCGCAAAGGTGCTGATCGTGGTCTTCCTCGCGAGTTATCTCCGCGACCGTCGAGACGTGCTCAGAGGTAGTCGCTGGTACTCCTTACCTCCCCTAAGGCACCTCGGCCCGCTGATCGTCGTCTGGGGCGCCGCGATTGTCGTTCTCATGCTGACGAACGATCTCGGCGGTGGGCTCCTGTATTTCTCCGTTTTCCTGGCGATGCTCTACTTGGCTACGGGCCGGATCCTCTACGTGCTCGGCGGGCTCGGCCTATTTGCGGCGGGAGCGCTCGCCGTCTATCGGGTCACGCCGCACGTTGCCGACCGCGTCTCGATCTGGCTCGACCCCTGGAGCGATCCGAACGGTGCCGGGTATCAGTTGGTTCAGTCGATATACGCGATCTCCTCGGGCGGACTGTTTGGCTCAGGGCTGGGCAGAGGTGCCCTGTTTACCTCCGAAGGAAGTAGCTACATCCCGTTTCTCGAAACCGACTTCATCTACTCCGCACTCGTGCAGGAGCTCGGGCTTGTTGGCGGCGCTGCTCTCCTGCTCCTCTACGTGATGTTCGTCTACCGCGGTTTCCGCGTCGCAATGCTTGCCACCGACGGCTTCGCGAAGTTGCTCATCGGTGGCCTCACTGCGGCGTTCGCAATCCAGGCCTTCCTGATCCTCGGCGGCGTAACGGGACTGATTCCACTCACCGGGATCACCCTTCCGTTCGTGAGCTATGGCGGGTCTAGCGTGGTGGCAAACCTCCTGATCCTGGGCCTCATACTGTCCGTCTCGGATCGCGCGAATCGTCGAGCACTGGGCGAGCCGGAGCGCGGACTCCTCGCCGTTGGGGGCCTCGCACGATGAACCGCGAACTTCGACGACTCTTCTTCGTGTTCACGCTGCTGTTTGCGGCGCTCGTGGGAATCGGGTCTTACTGGCTTTGGCGTGCGCCGTCACTCGAGGCCCGACAGGGCAATCCCACGCAGATAGTTCGAGACGTGACGACCAAGCGCGGCTTGATCTACGCGTCCGACGCAGAGACGATTCTCGCCCGAAACCGCGGTCGCCAGGTGTCCGGTCGACGGTGGTTCTTGCGCCGCTATCCCACCGGAGAGCTCACCGCACACGTCGTCGGCTATACAACGCTCGATCGCTCGCGCGCCGGTCTTGAAAAGTCAATGAACGATTTCCTGACCGGAACCAACTCCAACCTCTCAACCGTGCTGGAACGAGTCCGTTCGCGTGTTCAGGGCGACATACGCGAAGGGAACGACCTCGTGCTGACGATCGACGCCAAGGCGCAGGCGAAAGCCCTCGAGGTTCTGCAAGGAACTTGCGGCAGCATCGTTGCAATCGAGCCAGCCACAGGCCGCGTGCTCGTGATGGCATCGACGCCGTCGTACGACCCAAATCTCGTCGCCCGCCGGTTCGACGAAGTACTCAACCAACGGGGTCCCTGCCGACCTGCGGCGCCGTTGCTGAACAGATCGACCCAGGGACTCTACGCGCCTGGATCGACCTTCAAGCTTGTTACTGCAGCGGCAGCGCTCGATACAGGCCGCTACACGCCGGAATCGACATTCGTAGACCCGGGCTACTGCACGGAGTACGGGCAACGTGTCTTCAACTATTCCGACCAGAACGGTCCGGAGATATTCGGCCGGGTGACCCTTGGCGAGGCAATGGAGCACTCGATCAACGCGGTGTTCTGCGACATCGGACAGGAGCTGGGCGCGGACACCGTGCTTGAGTACGCACGACGGTTTGGCTTCTACGAGAAGCCCCCGCTCGAGACGCCAGCCGAGGAACGCGTCGCTAGCGGCCTCTACGAGGGCAATCAGCTCTTCGTGCCCGAACTCGAGAGCGATGTCGATGTCGGCAGACTTGCGTTCGGCCAGGAGCGTTTGCTCGCGACGCCCACCCAGATGGCGATGGTGGCTGCGACGATTGCCAACGGTGGCAGGGGCATGGAACCGTTCGTCGTGGATCGGATCATCAAGCCGGACGACTCCGTGCTTTCGCGGACAAAGCCCGAGCCGATGGCGCGAGCGATTACTCGAAGAACCGCTTTCGAGCTTGCCGCCATGATGGAACTCGTCACAACTACGGGAACAGGACGGCGCGCACAGATTCCGGGCGTGAGGGTAGCGGGAAAGACCGGAACGGCCGAAACTGGTCGAAACGACAGAAACGACACATGGTTTGTAGGTTTTGCCCCTGTCGACAACCCTGAAGTAGCAATCGCTGTTGCGATCTCCGATCAATCGGGAACCGGAGGCGGCATTGCTGCGCCTAAGGCAAAAGAAGTAATGGAGGTATTGCTGCGCTAGATCGCCAAGCACACGAAGTCGCACGCATACACCACCTCGACTCACGAGCTGGTTTTGCGCGAGACCTGTCGACGACTAGCCTAGGACCGTGACCAGCTCGAACACCCTCATCGACGCCCTTTTTGATGGGCGCTACAGAATCCGGCGACGCATCGGCTCGGGCGGCATGGCTGACGTGTATCTCGCCGAGGATGAGGATCTTGGTCGACGCGTCGCCATCAAGATCCTCAATAGCCGTTACTCGAGCGATGAGAGTTTTGTCGCGCGCTTTCAACGAGAGGCTGAATCGGCCGCCAGTCTGTCGCATCCGAACATCGTTTCGATCTATGACCGTGGCGAGGTCGACGGCAGCTACTACATCGCGATGGAGGTAGTGGAGGGTCGGAGCCTCAAGGAGGTCATCCTGACTCAGGGCCGACTGCCCGGCAAACAGGCAGCCGAGTACGCGCGTCAGACCCTCTCCGCGCTGCGTTTCGCGCACCGCAACGGGATCATCCATCGCGACATCAAGCCCCACAACATCCTCATTAGCCACGACGACATCCTGAAGGTCACCGACTTCGGAATCGCGCAAGCCGGGACGTCGCAGATGACCGAGGATGGGGCGGTGATGGGCACAGCCCAGTACCTGTCGCCCGAGCAGGCTCGTGGGGGACAGGTCACAGCAGCGTCCGACCTCTACTCGGTTGGGATCGTCCTCTACGAAATGTTGACGGGCAAGGTGCCGTTCACGGGCGACTCCGCCGTCGAGATCGCGCTGAAGCACGTGAACGAGCTTCCAGAGCCGCCCTCCTCACGCGTACCGCGCGTAACACCGGAGCTCGATCAGGTCGTGCTGCGAGCGGTTGCCAAAAACCCGGTCGAGCGCTACCAGAGTGCCGAAGATTTCGATGCTGATCTCACACGAGCGGTCCAGGGAATGCCGGTGGCGCCCGAAACAGTTGAAGCAGCAACAGCTGTACTCGCCAGTGTCGGCGCAGACACGGGAGTAACTCGTGCCCAGACCAGCGCCGCCGCGCCGCCACACCGACGGCCCGGCTCAGTGCGACCACCGATCCCTGACCCATATCGCGAGGCCAAGAGGCGACGCCCACGAATACTCCCCTGGATTCTTCTGGCGATCCTGCTCGGCATCGCGGCGGCGGCAGCCTACTACGTATATACGCAGGTCAAGGACGAGGTAGACCGCCCCACGACCGTTGCCGTAGCCCTTGTCGAGGGACTCAATGAGGAAAGGGCGAGGGAACTGCTGGAGGCCGATGGGCTCACCGTCTTGACGCGAGAGCAACCGAACAACGAGATCGAAATCGGGATAGTGTTCAGCCAACAGCCCGGAGCCGGTAAGCGGGTCGAGCCTGGCTCCGAGGTGGCCATCACCGTTTCGAGCGGTCGCGACATCGTGGCCGTGCCGAGCGTCACGCTGACCGACATCAACGACGCAATTATCGTCCTCGAGGACGCTGGCTTCGTCGATATTGACCGCGTGCAGGTGTTCAGCAGACGCGCTCCCGGTACGGTGATCCGCCAGACTCCCGAGGCGGGCGAGGAGGTCGCCCGTGATACACCGATCGAGCTCCGCGTCTCGCAGGGGCGCAGGCCCGTCGAGCTGCCAAGTTTCGTCGGGCTCTCGGCGGAAGACGCGGTTCGGACGGCCGAGGAGATCGGTCTCGACGCGACGATAGAAACCGACCCCGACAGCGAAGCGCCTGCAGGAACCGTGGTCGGGCAGCGCCCTGACGCCGGCTCCCAAATCAACCGCGGCGACACCGTGACGCTCGTGGTCTCTGAAGGGCCAGCAGCGCCCGAGGTTGTCTCCGTTCCGCCCGTGATTGGCCTGTCGCAGGGCGATGCCGAGGCAACTCTCTTCGCAGGCGGATTCCTTGTCGATGTCGCGTTCTCGAACGAGACTGATCCGTCGATCATCGGCCTGGTCGTCGGGCAGAACCCCGCTGGCGACGTCCGCGTCGAAGAGGGGACTCTCGTGACGATTACCGTTGCTGTACAGGCACCCGACCCACCGCCGGCGCCCGAACCCGTTCCGCCGCCAGTCGAGCCGCCACCACCGGTCGAACCACCCGTCGAGCCGCCACCACCGGTCGAGCCACCCGTCGAACCGCCACCGCCGGTTGAGCCACCCGTCGAGCCACCGGTCGAGCCGCCACCGCCAGTCGAACCGCCGCCGGCATGAAGGTTGCTGTCCTCATGGGTGGTCGATCGAGTGAGCGCGACGTCTCGCTCGCATCGGGCCGATCTGTCTGCGACGGCCTCACCGAGGCGGGCCACGAGCCCGTTCCGATTGAGATCGGCCCGGACGGCCGGTGGGAGCTTGGCGCACTCACCCAGGTCGAATCGAGTGCTACAACTTCACTACGAGCGGCTCGAGAACGTTCAGACGCCGCAGGGCACAGCGCCCGTCCCGTTGACGCAATAGCGGCGCCGGTTCGTATTGCCGGCTATGACTTGCCCGAACAGGTCGACGTCGTCTTCCCGGCACTCCATGGGCCCTTTGGCGAGGACGGCACCGTTCAGGGACTTCTCGATATTCTCGATGTTCCCTACGTCGGCTCCGGTGTCGCAGCGTCTGCGATCGCCATGGACAAGTCCCTCTTCAAGGACATCATGAAGGCGAACGGGATCCCAACAGCCGAAAGCGTCACTTTTCGCGACGGAGACGACGTCAAAAACCCGTTCGGGTTCCCGGTAGTCGTCAAGCCAGCACGACTCGGCTCGAGCGTTGGCATCAGCATCGCGGCTGACGCGAACAAGTTCGAAGCTGCCGTTGCTCTCGCCTTCGCACACGACGACAAGATCCTGGTCGAGCGCTACGTCTCCGGTCGCGAGGTTGAGTGCAGCGTTCTCGGAAACGACGATCCGATCGCGTCAGTTCCCGGGGAGATCGTGGTTCTTGGCGAGGGCTGGTACGACTATGAAGCGAAGTACACCGACGGCGGGATGCGACTCGTTGCGCCGGCCGACGTGGGTACCGACGTCGCGGAACGCGTGCGAGAACTGTCTCTGCGCGCATTTCACGCGTGTGACTGCGCAGGCATGGCGCGCGTGGACTGTTTCGTTGATGAGGACGACGTCGTCCTCATCAACGAAACAGTCCACGCGCGCCATGCCTGCGCAGTCACACGCGTGAAATGCG
>JAUXJK010000130.1 GCA_030624785.1 Actinomycetes bacterium | reverse complement strand
GGAGGGCCCGAGCTTGCGCACAAGCTTGAGGCGGAAGGCTACGAAGCGTTCATGCCCGAGGGTGTGGCGGGAGGTGAGGCATCGTGAGCACGTCCGAGACTGAGGTCGTCGCTGGAATAGGTGGTGACTACGCCGAGAAGTACGGGTTTCACGATCCCGAGCAGTTCGTCTTCAAGGCTGAGCGAGGCCTGTCGTCCGAGCTCGTCGAGCAGATTTCTGCCCACAAGAATGAGCCCCAGTGGATGCTGGATTATCGGCTCAAGTCTCTTGAATACTTCCGCGCTCGTCCGCTACCCGAATGGGGTGGCAACGTTGCTGAGATCGACTTCGACTCGATCTTCTACTACCTGAAGCCCACAGAGAAACAGGTGAACTCCTGGGAAGAGCTCCCGGCCGACATCAAGGACACGTGGGATAAGCTGGGGATTCCCGAGGCCGAGAAGGATTTCCTCGCGGGTGTAGGTGCCCAGTACGAGTCAGAGGTCGTGTACCACAAGCTTCAGGAGGACCTCGAGAAGCAGGGCGTTCTCTTTCTCGACATGGACTCTGGACTACGCGAGCACGAAGACCTCGTGCGCGAGTACTTCGGCACGATCATTCCGCAAAATGACAACAAGTTCGCAGCGCTCAACTCAGCTGTCTGGTCTGGTGGGTCGTTCATCTACGTTCCGCCGGGCGTGCGGATTGAGCTGCCACTGCAGGCGTACTTCCGTATCAACGCGGAGAACATGGGCCAGTTCGAGCGAACCCTGATCATCGTCGACGAGGATGCGTACGTCCACTACGTCGAAGGTTGTACAGCCCCGATCTACTCCACGGATTCACTGCATTCGGCAAACGTCGAGATCATCGTCAAGAAGGGTGGTCGCTGTCGTTACACGACCATCCAGAACTGGTCGACCAACGTCTACAACCTCGTCACCAAGCGAGCCGTGGCCTACGAGAACGCCACGATGGAATGGGTCGACGGCAACCTGGGTTCCAAGCTCACCATGAAGTACCCCGCGATCTGGCTGATGGGGGAAGGCGCGCATGGAGAGATACTCTCGATCGCTTTTGCCGGCGAGGGGCAGCATCAGGACGCCGGCGGCAAGTGCATTCACGTCGCCCCAAATACGACGTCGATAATCAACTCGAAGTCGATCTCGAAGGACGGTGGCCGAGGCGGATACCGAGGACTGCTCGAGGTTGCCAAGGGCGCCAAGGGCGCGAAGTCGAAGGTCGTCTGTGACGCCCTGATTCTCGACGACAAGTCGCGCTCGGACACGTACCCCTATATCAGCGTCGACGAGAACGAAGGCGTCTCGACGGAGCATGAGGCGACCGTGTCGAAGATCGGCGAGGAGCAGATCTTCTACCTGATGAGCCGTGGCCTCTCCGAGGCAGAGGCGAGCGCAACAATCGTCAACGGGTTCGTTGAGCCGATCACCAAGGAGCTGCCGCTCGAGTACGCCGTCGAGCTCAACCGATTGATCGAGCTGCAGATGGAAGGCTCCGTTGGCTAGTACGGTCGTGGCGTCAAGCCGTGACGAAGCGCGTACACGCTACGAGAAACTCGCCCTACCGACCACCAGCGACGAGCACTGGCGCTTCACAAATCTGAAGGGCTTCGACCCGGACGCGTACAGCATCGACGCGGCAGGGAGCGGTGCCCGTCCGGAGTCGATGCTCGATATCGACGCTGCGGGTTCGGCGTTTGTGAACGAGAGCGGCATCGAGATCGTTGGTGTTCCAGCAGGCGTGACGTTCGAGCCGCTTGGCGAGGACGAACTTGTCGGTCAGCTCGTGGCTGCCGACGACAAGTTCACCTCCCACAACGCGGCGATGTGGAAGCACGGCCTGCTCGTTCGGATTCCGAAAGGCGTCAGGGTCGAGAAGCCGCTGTACGTACGGATCGTTAGCTCCGTGGACGGCGGTGCCCTTTTCTGGCGTCTTGTTGTTGTTGCAGAAGAGGGCAGCCACGTCACGTTTATCGAGGAGCTGGTCTCTGATTCACCAGAGCTGGCCGCGTACACAAACGTCGTCACGGAGCTGTATGTCGAGTCCAATGCCAAGCTCGAGTACGTCTCGATTCAGAACCTTTCGACCCAGACCTGGCACTTCGCGTCGCACCGCGCGCAGGTTGGGCGTGACGCTGAGCTCGATTGGGTCGCCGGCGGATTCGGCTCCAAGCGAGGCAAGACCTGGATCCGCAACATCCTGGACGGCTCTGGCGCGACGTCGCGGGTGACTGGTGCGTATTTCGCCGATGGCGATCAGCACCTCGACTACGACACCTACCAGGAGCACGCGGCGCCAAACACGGAGTCGGATTTCGCGTTCAAGGGAGCGCTTCGCGATGGATCGACGGCGGTCTGGCGCGGCATGATTCGAGTTGAGCCCGACGCGCAGAAGACCAATGCGTATCAGGAGAATCGCAACCTCATTCTGTCGACTGAGGCGCACGCCGACTCGATTCCCGGGCTTGAGATTCTCGCCAACGATGTGCGTTGCACGCACGGCGCGACATCGAGCCCGGTTGATCGCAACGAGCTTTTCTACTGCATGGCGCGTGGAATGTCTCGAGGTGACGCGGAGCGACTGATCGTGCGCGGCTTTTTCCAGGACATTCTCGACCGGATCGCTCTTGATCCGGTTCGTGACGCGGTCGCGCAGGCGCTCGAAGCGCGAATCCCGCGCGCCTAGAGCTGTGCCGGGCGAGCCGGTCAATCTGACTGACGCGCTTGCGTCGTTCACGGAGATCTACAGCCCGAGGATCGTGCAGCGCGTCAATGATTACGACGTGCGTGTCGCAAAGGTCGAGGGAGAGCACGTGTGGCATGCGCATGACCACACGGATGAGTTCTTCCTGGTGGTCGACGGAGTTTTTGACATCGCGCTGCGCGATGCCGACGGCTTCGAGTCGACCGTGCGCCTTGAGACGGGTGACACGTTCGTCGTTCCAAAGGGGGTCGAGCACATGCCCTCCTCGCCGGGGGCGTCGATCTTGATGTTCGAGCCTTCAGGGACGTCGACGACCGGTGATCGTCACGGGGAGATTCCGGACCATGTCGACTCGACGACGGGGCACAAGCTGTGAGATCCTGGCCTGACCCGGCCTGGAGCTAGGCGAACGACTTCGTTTTGATCTTGCTCGCCTCAGGGAGCACTTCGTCGGCAAAGCGCTCGGCCTGCTCGAAGAACTCCTCGATTGTGCATGACGGAATGTGCGGGTGCAGCGTGACGTGGTGGTAGCCCTCGTCGGCGAACTCCTCGAGCTCTTCAAGGATCTGTTCGGCGGTACCTGAAAGCGTCGGTCGCGTCTCGGCCTGGGCCATCGGATCGTCGGCGTCAACGATTCGTGCTGAGCAGAACGAGCCGTACCAGAACGAGGACATGTCCTTGCCGACCTTTTCTCCCTCGCGGAGCGCGACCTCCTTGAGGTTGTTCCACACACGTACGCCGGGATACGGATCGAGGTGCACCGTGTAGAGACCGTCGGTGCAGCGGGCGGCCCTCTTCGCGCCGATCTCGGTCGTGCCGCCCCAGACGATCGGCGGATAGGGCTTCTGGAACGGTTTCGGCTCCATCGAGACGTTCTTGATCGAGAAGAAGTCGCCCTCGAAATCGACGTACTCCTGCGTCCAGGCCGCCTTGAGCACCGCCACGCACTCCTCGGTTTCGGCACCCTTGCGCGCGAAGTTGGCGTTGAGCGCTGCAAACTCCTGCTCCTCCCAGCCGGGCCCGACGCCGAAGATGAGCCGACCCTTCGAGAGCTGGTCGATTGTCGCGAACTGGTGAGCAGTGCTGAGCGGATGCCGATATGGAGCGATCCAAACCGAGGGCGCGAACTTGATTCTGGTTGTGAGCGCGGCCAGACCACCCATGACCACGGCCTGGTCGAACATGGTCGGCTTCTGCGGATACGCCTTCGTCCCAGAAAGGTTCGCTGGATAGAAGATGTCGAGGTCCTTGCCCATCACGATGTGGTCGGAGAACCAGAGCGAATGAAACCCGAGCTCCTCCGCCCGCTGTCCGAACTCGTAGGCACGCACCTGGTCGGGCTCTATTCGCTGGAGGAAGAAGTCGCGCTCGTTGCGTGTCAGGAGTCCGTGAGTGGGCATAACGAAACCGATGTCCATGGATAGCTCCTTGTCGAACCGTTCCTGGCGCTTGTGAGGCGGCACCCTAACGAACGACGGTTGCGGTTTGGCGGGACGACATGGCCGGGGGGCCGTCGTGAGGTCGCGCCGATCCTGGCCGTCGTGAGCGCTGGTAGCCTCGGTTCGAGGTGACCGATCGTAAGCCTCCGAAGCCGACGCCCGACGCCAGGGACGAGACGCGGGAAATGCCGCGCGTACGCACGCAGGACCACTACTCCGAGGATACGGCTGAGACCCTCGCCGGGGGTGGCTTGCGAGGTCTGAGCGAAGACGAGGCGGCGCACCGACTTGCGGAGCGCGGGCCGCTCGAGCAGCCCGCGACCAGCCGCTCGATGACGTCGATCATCCGGGCGAACGTCTTTACCGTTTTCAACTTCATACTCGTTTCTTTTGGTGTGCTGACGTTCATCTTTGGGCACTTTGAGGACGCATTGTTCATCGCGATTCTGGTCGCGAACACGGGGATCGGGATCTTGCAGGAGTGGCGAGCAAAACGTGCGCTCGATCGCCTGGCCGGATTGGTCGCGCCACACGCGACGGTCGTACGAGATGGCGTGGATCGCGACGTTGGCGTCGGCGACGTTGTGGTGGGTGATCTTGTTCGGGTTGCCCAGGGCGATCAACTCGTCGCCGACGGGCAGGTTGAGGAAAGCAATGCGATGCGTCTCGACGAGTCGGCTCTCACAGGCGAAACGCGTGCAGTTCGGCGCCAGCGCGGTGAAGACGTGCGATCCGGATCGTTCGTCCTCGAGGGCGGCGGTGTCTACACCGTCTCGGCGGTGGGAGCCTACTGCTATGCGCAACGGGTAGCGACCGTGGCGCGGGAGTTCCGTCACCCTCGCTCGCCGCTGGAGCTCGACATGAACCGCCTCCTCCTCCTGCTCGTCGCCGTAATGATTCCTCTCGGCGCCCTGCTCGGCTACGCCCTGTTCGAACGAGACACCGAGGCGGGCGAGGCCGTGACGACGTCGGTTGCCGCGGTCGTCACGTTGATTCCAGAGGGCTTGATTCTCCTGATGAGCCTTACCTACGCATACGCGGCGTTGCGAATGACGAGGCGAGGGGCCCTTGCACAGCAGCTCAACGCGATCGAGTCGCTGGCGTCTGTCGACGTGATCTGCCTCGACAAGACCGGGACTCTCACCGAGGCGGCGTTGCGCGTCGTTGATCACGTGCCGGTGCCGGGGGGCGATCGCGAGTTCCTTGCCAAAGCTCTGAGACGATATGGAGCAGGTCAGCCCACACGAAATCCGACGCTGGACGCGATTGCGGAGGCGTTCCCTGGAGAGGTTGAAGAGGCCTCTGGCCACGTTCCGTTCTCTTCCTCTCGCCGATGGAGTGGCGTTCGTGTGGGTGCTCTCGGCCTCGTGCTCGGAGCGCCCGAGCTCTTTGAGCTGGGTGAGCTAGCCGATCGCGTTAGCGAGGAACAGGAGCAGGGTCGTCGCGTAGTCGCGATCGGTAGCACGGCCGCCCGGCTCGATGAACCGGTGGCGTCGTCATCGAAGCCTCCTCGAGATCTAGCGCTTCTTGGCATCGTCATCCTGGCCGAGCGACTTCGCCCGGACGCCGACGAGACCGTTGACTTCTTTCGGCGCCAGGGCGTCCAGATCAAGGTCATCTCGGGCGACGCACCCAAGACAGTCGCGGCAATCGCCTCCGACGTTGGGATACCCACTGACCAGGTGCTCGATGGGCGTGAGCTGCCCTCCGACACGTACGAGCTGCGGCGGGCCGTACTTGACGCATCCGTGATCGGGCGTATCTCGCCTGAAGGCAAGCAGCGCGTCGTGGAGGCGCTAAGAGATGCGGGCCGCTACGTCGCGATGGTGGGAGACGGCGTGAACGACGTGCCCGCGCTCAAGGCGTCGCGGCTTGCGATCGCTCAGGGGAGCGGTACCCAGATGGCCAAATCGGTTGCCGACATCGTGCTCGTACGCGGCGACTTTGCCGCAGTCCCCGCGATGGTCGCGGAGGGTCGAAACATTCTGCGCAACCTCCACCGCGTTGCCAAGCTCTTCGTTACGAAGTCGGTATTCGCAGCGTTCGTCGTGCTGACGGTTGGGCTTTCG
>JAUXJK010000180.1 GCA_030624785.1 Actinomycetes bacterium | reverse complement strand
GGATCCTGCAGCACACCTTGGGCGTCGTCGGGAACGTCGATGCCAAGATACTCCTGCATCCGTTCGTTCCAGGCTTCAGGCAGATCCCTGGTGGCGAGCGTGCCCTCGACGAGCGCTAGTTCGAGTTCGAACCGAAGGATGATGTGGAGGTTGTAGGTGACTTCGTCTGCTTCCACACGGATCAACGAGGGATCGACGCGATTGATCGCGCGATAGAAGTCGTCGGCGGTCGCGCCCGCGAGTTGCTCTGGAAACGCCTGCTCAAGCGTGGGGACCGCAAACTGCCAAAACTCCCGGCTGCGTCCGACCAGGTTCTCCCACATCCGACTCTGCGACTCGTGAAGCCCGAGAGAACTCAATCGCTCGAGCGGCGTTCGGTCAAGATCAGTAGATACTCCGGCCTCGTACAGGCCATGCCCGAACTCATGCATGGCACCAAAGATTCCCGCGGGTAGGTAGTCGTCGGAATAGCGGGTTGTGATCCGTATGTCGTCCATGCCGACACGAAGCGCGAACGGATGCACAACCGTGTCGAGGCGCCAACTGTCCTCGTCGAAACCGAGCCACTTCAGGACTTGCTCGACGAAGGCAACCTGACCTTCGATTGGGTAGTTCTCGTGAACAAGCGATGCGTCTGGTGCGGTGTCACTTTCGCGAATGGCCCTGACCAGTGGCACCAGTCCTTCACGTAGGTCCGCAAAGATCTTCTGAACCGCCGCCGTCGTCATCCCGGGTTCGTAGTCGTCGATCAGATAGTCGTACGGGTGGTCTGCGCCTTCGAAGCAATCGATATAGCGCCGTCGCAGCTCCACGCCGTTCTCCAGCGATGGCAAGAACAGTTCGAAGTCAGAGCTCGCCCGCGCCTGCACCCACGTTTCATGAGCACTCGATGCGGCCGCCGACATCTCGGCCGCGAGCTCCTTCGGTACCCGGCGCTCCTTCTCATGATCGCGACGCGCGACCCGAACGAGTGAGCGCTCAAAACTCGCGTACTCGTCGTTCTGCGTTGCCTCCGCGGCTTCGTCGATCAGCCTTCTAACGTCGTTGCCGACAAAGCGCTCATGCGCGATCAGGGCAACGGTCGCCCGCTGCCTGGCTCTGCTCGCGCCGCCCCCTGGCGGCATCATCGTCTGTTGATCCCAGCCCAGCAGGCCGGCTATCCGCTCGAGGTCGATGATCTCGCCGAGAATGGCCCTCAGCTGCTCTACGGGATTGGAGTTGGGCACGCCGTCTCACCTTAGACAACCACACCAGTCGTCGAGTAGAGAGCCCGGAAGCACCGGAATTAGCGACAGAAGTGGATCCGATTTACGCAGGCGCCCTACGACAACCCGACGGGTGGCTGGTCGGAGACCCGTTCGCTGGATGACTGCGCCTGACCCGTGGGTAGCGTCGCCGCGACGGCGTCGAGTTGGTTCGCGTGGTAGAGCGCCGCGGCCTCGGCGGTTCGCGCCGCGCGCACATCGTGGTGCGCCGCGATGGGGTGCAGGACCTCTGCCAGGGTTGCCGGATCGAGCAGATCAGCGGCAAGTCCTTCGACGGTGCGGACGCCAAGTTGTACGTGGCCCAGGAGCTCACCTTCGCGAGTCTGCGGAAAGCCGGGCGCGCGCTCGAGCTCGACGGTCCGACCGATGTCGTGAAGGAGCGCCGACGCTACGAGGATGTCAGACCGAAGTCGAAGATGGAGCTGACAAAGGTCTCGGCACACGGTTGCGACCGCGACCGTGTGCTCAAGCAATCCGCCTGCATAGCCGTGATGACCAGCGGGTACCGCAGGCAGGCCCCGGTAGCCGACCCGTATTCGCTCAGCGTTCAGGAATCGCTCAAGAAGCGCATGGAGGCCGGAATGGCTTATCTCGCCGGCCAGGAACTCGAGGAAGCCGTCGAGCTCACCTAGCTCGCGGCGGGCGCGGGGGAGTAGCTCCGCCGGATCGACATCCTTTGCCTTTTCGATCGTGCGGATATCGAGTTGAAGACGAGTCTTGTAGCGCTCGACCCTGCCAAGGACGCGCACGGCATCACCAAGCTCGAATTCATTCGCGAGAAGCTCAACGTCGTTCCAGACTCGCCCATCGATCCGACCCGTTGGATCGACGAGCTCCAGCACGAGGTATATACGGCCCGCGCGCGTGCGCGAGCGTTCCTTCCGAGCGACGGCGAATATCCCGTCCACGAGGCGATCTTCCTCAAGGTCTGCAATAGCAGCGCCAGCGTCCATTCATCGAGTCTAAGTCGAATGACGGATGCTAGGCTCGCCGCCGTGCTCCAGTCGCATTCTCGATACCTCTTCCGTTCGGCGAGCATGATTCGCGCGTCATTCTTGACCACCGACGTTGCGTCGTGAAGGATGTCGATCCAGAGCTCTGGTTGACGGCATGTCGTGTCGCGGCAGACTCCGCAAGCGTCGCGCTGGGCGGACTCGTGACGAGGGCCGACCGCGAGCAGACGCTCGGTCGTGGCGAGGGCGGCGATGAGACCGTGGCCGTCGATCGAGCCGCCGAGAACGCAGTTGTCGCCGAGCTCGAGCGCCTCCACACGGCAGGACACTCGTTCACCCTCGTTTCGGAGGAGCTCGGGATCAGGAAGTTCGGACAGAGCGACATCCACGTCGTCGTCGACCCGGTTGATGGCTCTGCCAATGCGAAGAGGGCGATACCGTTCTACTCGCTGTCGATTGCCGTTGCGTCCGGGCCGACACTCGGCGACGTTGAAGTGGGGTACGTCAAGGACTTTTCGTCAGGTGAGGAATGGACCGCAGTCCGCGGGGATGGCGCGCGTCTCAATGGCGAGCCGCTCCACGAGAGGCCGAAAGAAGAGATCGAGATACTGTCGCTGGAAGCGACATTGAGCTCACTCGTCGCCGACCACGCTTCAGCGTTCGTCTCGGTGGCTGATCGGCTTCGGATCATGGGATCCTGCGCGCTCTCGCTCTGCCATTTCGCGGCCGGTCGCGTCGATGCCGTGTGCTCCCTGCGTCCTATTCGCTGTGTTGACATTGCCGCGGCTCAACTTCTGGCCGTCGAGCAAGATCTCGCGATTCAGCTGACGGACGGAACACCGCTGAAGGACGCGCCGCTCGATCTTGCTCATCGCTCGAGGGTTGTAGCAGCGGCGCGCTCTGACACGTCGGATCATCTCGCGAGAACTCTTCGTCGGATAGCTCCGGCAAGCCGTTCCAGCGCTTGACAGCTACGCTGAAGGCGTGGTCACTCGAGATGAAGTTATGCGGGCACTCGAGCACGTTGACGATCCCGAGTTGGGGCGCTCCGTGGTCGAGCTGGGCATGGTTCGCAGCGTTGCCGTGGATGACGGCAACGTTTCCATCACAATCTCGCTGACGATGTCCGGCTGTCCACTCAAGGACAGTTTCCATTCCCAGATCGATGAACACGTCGGGAGTCTGGAAGGCATCCGTAGTATCGAGCTCGGATTCGACGTTCTGAGCGCCGAAGAAAAGGTGGCACTGGCGAGCAAGCTTCGCCCACCTGGCTCGGTTCCCGATGACGGCATCGTTCTGGATCCCTCGATTCGAGTTCTTGCCGTTGCAAGCGGCAAGGGCGGTGTGGGCAAGTCGTCAATGACGGTCAATCTTGCGGCGTCGCTCAGTCAGATGGGGCGACGGGTAGGCGTGATCGACGCTGATATCTACGGCCACTCGATTCCCCTGATGCTGGGCATCGATCAGCGGCCCGCGGTGGTCGATGAGCTGATAGTCCCGCCAGTTCGGCATGGTCTGAAGGTGATGTCAATCGGGTTCTTCCTTGAGGACAACTCTCCCGTCATGTGGCGTGGGCCAATGCTGCACAAGGCGCTCGAACAGTTTCTCCGCGATGTTCATTGGGGAGAGCTTGACGATCTCATCGTCGATATGCCTCCTGGCACAGGCGACGTTGCAATCTCTCTCGGCCAACTGCTCCCTCAGGCGGAGGCGGTGGTCGTGACCACTCCGCAACCTGCAGCGCAACAGGTTGCAGTGCGAGCCGCACTCATGGCGCAAAAGATCGGAATGCGTGTCGCCGGCGTTGTCGAGAACATGTCGTACCTCGTCGATTCGGGCCAGGCGATCTTCGGGTCAGGTGGCGGGCAAGCTCTCGCGACGGAGGTCGACGCCCCACTGCTTGGTCACGTACCGCTCGATCCACGGCTTCGCGAGCTCGCGGATGAAGGTCAGCCGATTGTCCTCGTCGAGCCGGAAACCGAGGTGTCTCAAGCCATCACCGCCATCGCGGAGGAGCTTGTAGCCTCGCAGCCGCAGCCCGCGGGAACGATACGCAAGCGGCTGCCGTTGATGCAGAGCTAGCTACCGCGGCTAACTACCGCGATTTCTCATTTCGGCTTGCTGACTGCGTCAGATTGTGATCGTGGCGCCTGGAGCGATGTCGACGATCTCGACATCCGAAACCAGCTCGCGAAGGGCGTCTGGTGTGCCGGTGAGGGCCGGGAACGTGCCCCAGTGGCAGGGAATGCAGCGTGAAACGCCAAGCAACTCCAGCGCAAGCGCGGCTTCTTTTACGCCCATGGTGTACAGGTCGCCGATCGGCAGGATCGCGACATCGGGCTCGTAGAGCCGTTGAATCAGCGCCATGTCGCCGAACACGCTCGTATCGCCCGCCGCGTATAGGCGAGTTCCGTTCTCGAAGGTGATCACGAACCCGGCCGGCTCGCCCGTGTAGGTGCCGTCGGGCGCTGAGCTTGAGTGGAACGCGTTGGTTGCGGTGAAAGAGATGCCTTCAAGTATCTGAGTGCCGCCCTTGCCCATGCCGTTCTCGCCCGCGCGGGGAATCTCCTGGCCGGCGAGCCACGTGCAGAGCTCGTAACAGCCGATGATCGGAGGTTGGAACTGCTCAGCAATACTCTGAACGGCGTCGATGTGGTCGAAATGGCCGTGGGTCAGGACGATGATGTCGCAGCGCTCGGGCGTGAACTCGCTCTCTGGACACGACGGGTTGCCTTCGAGCCAAGGGTCGAAGTAGATGCGTTTCCCCTCGGGGGAGTCGAAACGGAACGAACCGTGTCCGAGCCAGGTCACAGCCACATCGGGCATGGAAGAACTCTCCTCTGGTTGAAAAGGCGAATGCTGGGCCGGGAGCCTATCGCAGCCGGCCGAAGCGTTGCTG
>JAUXJK010000075.1 GCA_030624785.1 Actinomycetes bacterium | reverse complement strand
TGGGCTCTCGAAGAGGTTGGCGAGCCCTACGACCTGGCGGAGATGACCCGCGAGGAAAAGGTTCAAGCAGAGCACCGCGAGCGTCACCCGCTCGGTCGAGTCCCCGTTATTGACAATGGCGACGGCCCGATCGTCGAGTCGGCCGGCATCGCTCTCCATCTGGCTGATCTTCATCCCGAGAAGGGGCTCGCACCAGCACCGGGCACTCATGAGCGGGCCCTCCTCTACCAGTGGCTGTTCTTCGCCATGACCGAGATCGAGGTGCCACTGGTCGAGATCTATATCCAGAAGGTGCACCGCGATCCGCCAAATCAAGCGATCATCGACGCCGCAGCTGAGCGGCTGAAGCCGGCGTTGGCAGTGATCGAGAAAGAGCTTGGCGAGCGTGACTACCTACTCGAGAGCGGCTTCTCGATTGCCGACATCGTGATGGGCGAGATGGCGACGTTTGCCGGCTACATGGAGCAGGTCGACGGGCTCGTGAACCTGGCGGCCTATCTTGAGAGGCTCAAGGCTCGTCCTGCACATCAGCGGGCGTCAGCGGTTGGCGTCTCCTAGCTCGCACGATTCGCGGCACTAGAGGCGTGCTCGTGCGCAACGAGACCCGGCGATGAGTGCAAACGTCGACATGGCTCGGTGCTGGACCGAGGATGCCGGGCCGGGCTGGATCGCTGAGCGGGTGCGCCTCGACGAGCGGCTCGAGCCGTTGGGCCAGTTCCTGATCGAGGGGCTAGAGCCACAACCAGGTGAGTCGATCCTCGATGTTGGATGCGGAACTGGAGCCAGCACGCTGAAGATCGCGCGCTCGGTGGGCGGTGACGGAGCAGTCGTTGCCGTCGATGTCTCGTCGACGATGCTCGATGCTGCCCGGAAGCGGCCGGACATCGCTGAGGATTCGAGCAGCGCGCCGATTACCTGGATCACCGCCGACGCCCAGACCTACTCCTTCAAAGAGGCATCGTTCGACGCGATCGCCTCGCGTTTTGGCGTCATGTTCTTTGAAGACCCTGTCGCCGCGTTTCGCAACCTGCGTAACGCCCTTCGTACGAACGGGCGCCTCACATTCGTTTGCTGGCAGCCGCCCGCCTTGAACCAATGGATCGCGGGCGGGGCCGACGAGTTGGGCGACCTCCTCGAGTTCCCGCCGCCTTCTGAGCCCAACAAACCGGGCCCGTTCGGTCTCTGCGACTCGACACGCACCCACGCACTTCTCGATGCGGCGGGCTTCACAGCGATCGAGATAGACGGCGTTGAAGCTGAACTGCCATTTTCCGGGACCGTCGATGACATGGTCACGCACCAACTCTCGATCGGGCCTATCGGAGCCGCAGTCCGAGCCGGTGGGAATGATCCGACGCTACGTGGCGCCGTCCGCAAGCGTCTCCACCAGATCGTCGGGGATCGTGCCGAGTCGGAGGGGCTTGCGGCCCCGGCATCGGCATGGCTCGTGCGGGCTCAGAAGTAGACGAGACAAGGATGCTCAGCTGATGCGCACAGGACGCATTCTTCCGCCATAGGATCGAAAACCTCGGACATTGCGACCTTTTGTAGGAACGATCGAAGGTGTCGCGCCCGGCCCGAAGTAGCTCCTCTCGACGCCGATTTGTTGATGTAAACGGGGTGTTAGACCTGCAGGGCACAGGCCTCAAACGGCGTATCCTGAGGTGAGCTCTTCAGTACGGGAGAGCGCCCAGCAGCACCATCGCCGTGTCCAGCAATCCACGTCGCCCCTTACCGGCCCCACGCAGCGGCGATAATC
This sequence comes from Actinomycetes bacterium, assembly GCA_030624785.1. Lineage (GTDB taxonomy): Bacteria > Actinomycetota > Thermoleophilia > Gaiellales > Gaiellaceae > JAUVPB01. The sequence continues at coordinate 6,623 of JAUXJK010000075.1, read as the reverse complement.
GCCCGCCGTCGGAGGGCGTTCGCGGCAGATTCGGCCGAGTTACCTCTCGGCGGACGTTCGTGCTTGGCGGCCTCGCGCTGCTCGTGCCCGCGAAGGCGCTCGCCGCAGGCACTTCACTAGCGGGCGGAATCAGCGCCGCGCCCGCGCGGCGCGCCGATCGGCTCGTGACGCGGGACGAGCCACTGCTCGGACAACGATCTCTGCAAGGCGGGTTTCGGGTTCATGAACCGCGTCGCGCGCCGCACTTTTCGATGGTCAGCCTGCACTGGCAGGGCGGTGGCGAGGTCTGGTTCCGGGTCGCCGGCGCGGATGCGGAGTATGGAGCCTGGCAGCGTGCCGAATGTTGCGAGGCGCCCGACGCTGGCACGTCGGAGCCCGGGCCGCGAGCCGATTGGCATTTCGGGAAGCCGGCCTGGGTCGGAAACGCCGACTGGATTCAGTACCGCGTTCGCGGTGATGTGCGCAGGTTGAGGGCTTATTTCCTCTGGCTAGCGCCCCGCGAGATCTCCCGCCGACAGATCGCCTCTGTCGGCGCTCCCGCGATCATTCCTCGTTCAGGCTGGGGTGCGAACGAGAAGATCGTTCGAGCCGATCCCTACTTCGCGGAGCGCCTGCGGTTCGCGCTCGTCCATCACACCGCCGGAAAGCGTCCCGCAACACCGCAGGAGTCGGCGGCGATCGTTGCCGGCATCCAACGCTTCCACATCAACGCAAACGGGTGGAATGACATTGGCTACAACTTTCTCGTCGATCCGTTTGGCCAGATCTTCGAGGGTCGCGTTGGTGGTATCGAGGTACCAGTTGTTGGTGCGCACGCCCGCGGCTTCAACACCGGCTCGGTTGGAATCGCCGTCCTCGGCGACTACCACACGGGAGGGGCAATCACTCCCGAAGCGCTTGCGGCGTTGAGCGCCCTACTTGCGTGGCGCCTCGACGTCGCGCATCTCGATCCGGCCACGCTACGCAGCATCACCTCGGGCGGCAACGGTCGCCATCCTGCCTCCACGCCCGTGACGCTGCGCTCCCTTTCCGGACATCGAGACACCGATTTCACGGCATGCCCGGGCGACCACCTGTATCCCGAACTGGATGCCGTGGCCGCTGCGGCCGCTGCCACCGGCCTTCCGAAGCTCTATGACCCGACGATCGAAGGAGCCGTCGGTGCGCCGGTTCGAATCACAGCGCGACTCTCCGAGGATCTCCCGTGGACCATCACCATCGTCGACGCTGCCGGAGTCGCGGTTGCGCAGGGCACGGGCGCAGGAGCGGCCGTTGACTGGACATGGGATGCCACCGCGGCGATCGGCGGACCGTTTGCGTACACAATCAATGCCGGTGAGAGCGTCCGGCACGCCACCGGGCCGATCGTGGAGCCTCCTCCACCTCCGCCCGCGGAGACAGAGCCGCTACCCAAGCCGCCGCCAAAACCGAAAGGCGTTCCGAAACGTGTCCCATCCTGGGCATGGAAGATGTACGCGTGGCATAGCAAGCCGCGCCGAAGCCGGGGCCCTCGCCCGAAGGCCCCAAAGCGGCTGCCGCGCTGGTACTGGAAGTGGCGTCGCTGGCGCCTGCAGCACGCACGAGTCGCCGAGCTGATTAGGATCCGTCGCGAGGCTGGCGAGATCTAGCGAGAGACCGGCCGGTCTCCACACCCCGAAATCGAAGGAGTCTCCGTGCTCGCACTAACTTCAGACATCGCCCCAAGCGGGAAGACGCCGCCGCGGATCACCTCCGACGCAAAGATTCTCGCGTGCACGACCGCTGTGCGGCTCGGAGAGAAGTCATGAAGTTCGGCATCGGAATGTTCCCAACCGAGTACGCGATGGACCCGGCGACACTGGGTCGCGAGTGCGAGGCACGAGGCTTCGACTCGCTCTACTTTCCCGAACACACTCACATACCGACGAGTCGAGAAAGTCCCTATCCGGGCGGTGGCGAATTGCCTCGCGAATACACCCACACGCTCGATCCATTCGTTTCGCTCACAGCCGTGGCCGGGGCCACGACGACGCTCCGACTTGGCTTCGGCGTATGTCTCGTAACCGAGCGAGATGTGATCTCGACGGCCAAGGCGGTCGCCACGCTTGATCTGCTCTCGGGCGGCCGCGTCGATTTCGGTGTGGGAGCCGGTTGGAATGTTGAGGAAATGGCGAACCACGGAACCGATGCGGCCCAACGCTTTCGGCTGCAACGCGAGCGGGTCGAGGCGATGAAAGAGATCTGGACGCGCGACGAAGCCGAATATCACGGCCAGCTAGTGAATTTCGATCCTGTCTGGCAGTGGCCCAAGCCCGCGCAGACGCCGCACCCACCCGTGCTGATCGGCAATAACGGCCCGAACGCCCTCAAGCGTGTTGTTCGCTACGGCGACGGTTGGCTCCCACTTGGTCTGCGCGGAAACACGGGCCTCGCAGATGAGATCAGCCAACTCCAGTCTCTCGCCAGTGACGCCGGCCGCGGGCAGCTCCCCGTCATTGTTTTCGGCTGTGACGACACGGAGGCCGGTGTCGATGAGCTGATGCGAGCTGGCGCCGACTCGGTGCTGTTCGTGCTTCCGTCTGTCGCGGCCGACGAGATGCTCGCGCTCCTGGACGCGCGCGCAGAGCTCGCAGCAAAGTTCAGCTAGCTCCGCCACCAAAATAGTCGCAGGTCAGTGTCGTAGACGTCGACGCCCTCAGTGCGTTTGAGGTAGCCGACGACGCCGTAGGTGATCGGTGTCGCGAGAGTCTCCCACGCGACCTTGATCACCCAGGTCGTGATGATCGCCTCGCCGAGCGGAGCACCGGTTCCTGCGAACGCGATTGACACGAATAGCACCGTGTCGATTCCCTGACCAAAGATCGTTGAGGTGATGGTGCGAAGCCAGAGGAACCGACCACGCGTCGCGACCTTGAGGCGAGCCAGAATCGTGGAGTTCACGAGCTCGCCCACCAGATAGGCGGCTAGCGAGGCGGCGAAGATTCTCCAGGTGGTGCCGAGCGTGCTTTCAAAGGCGGCGTCATTTTCCGCCCAGAAGTCGGCTGGCGGGAGGTGGACGGCGAGTTGGATCGCTCCGACTGCCAGCAGGTTGCATGCGAAGCCGAGCGCGATGACGCGACGGGCGACGCGGATCCCGTAAACCTCTGTGAGTACGTCTCCCAGCAGGTACGCGAGAGGAAACAGGATGTTCCCGGCGTCGAAGACGCGGTCTGCAACCTCGAGCAGCTTGATCGCGATGATGTTCGAGACGACGAGCGTCGTGACGAACACCGCGGTGAGCGCCTGCAGTCGCCAGGTGATCGGTGGCATGCCACGAGCCTACGGTGCACCCAGCCCGCCCGCCATTCGGCCAACGTTTAGAATTGCTCGGCCTCGTGAACGTTCTTGTATTCGTGTCAGATGCGCTGCGCGCCGACCATGTGGGCGCATACGGAGCACGGTACGTGAGCACACCAACCGTCGATTCGCTCTGCAATAGCGGTCTGCGGTTCGAGCAGGCGATCTCGGCCGCGCCGTGGACGGCGCCGTCGATGACGTCGATGATCACTGGTCTCTATCCGCACCGCCACGGCTACTACGCGTGGAACGAGCACGACCCGGCTCTGCGCACCGTGTTCGACGCGTTCGTCGAAGCAGATCGAGAGGTCGCGACGTTCGTTTTCGACCAGACGTTTCTGTTCAAGGGGCTTCGCAACGCGAACGTGGTGGGTGAGACCGACGAGCTCGCCGGGGTCATCGAGTGGCTTCGTCGTCCGCACGATCGGCCGTTTCTGTGTTTCGTGCACAGCTGGGCCACCCACATGCCACACCGGATTCCGCATGGGCAACGTAAGGAGTGGCGCTCCGCAAAGCTCGATTTTCTCGCGAGGCTTCAGGCCGACTCCGCGACCTCAGTTGAAGGCTGCCGCGAGGAGTACCGACGCGGAGTGGAGTACATGTCCGAGACGCTCGTAGCGGAACTCCTTGGCGAGCTGGAGTCCAGCGGGCTACGTGAGGACACCGCGGTCGTCTTCCTCTCCGATCACGGTGAGTCGTGGGGTGAGCGCCTGCCCGACAGAGGCGAGCTCAAGGGCATCTACCACCTCCACGGAGCGACGCTCTACGACGAGATTCTGCAGATTCCGCTTGCGGTTTCGGCCCCCGGCCATATCGCGCCAACGGTCGTCGAGACCCAGGTAAGTAGTGTCGACGTCGTACCGACACTGCTCGAGCTGGCGGGTATTCCGCCGATCGACTGCGACGGCATCTCCTTGCTCGCGCGCGCGGCCGGCGAGTCTCCCGACGAGCCGGTGTTCTCGTTCACGACCGATCGTGGAGCCCTGTCGCAGGCCGCGGTCCGTCGCCCTCCGTGGAAGCTCATACGACATCTCGAGAGTGGGGACGAAGAGGGCTACCATCTGGGCCTCGACCCGCGAGAACGTGAGAATCGAGCAGGCGACGTGCCGACAGAGCTTCGCTTCCTGCTCGATCGAGAGCTCCAGGACGCCCAGCAGGCAGAGTTGAGCGCCGAGGACGAGGCGGCCGTTGTGTCTCGGCTCGCCGATCTCGGCTACCTCTAGCCAACCGCTGCTCGGCGGCTGGGCCGACAATGGCTACCGTGTTCATGGTGGCCTTGGGCCTGATGGAAGGGGCGTCGTGCGCAAGTTCGTGGATCGTTGGCTCTGGCAGCTCGTAGTAGGTCTGGGCGTTCTCGCGCTCGCCGGCGTTTCCGTAGGGATCGCCTCGATGGTCGTTGCCGGCTCGGCGCGTGACGACGCAGACGAGCTGCGTGTCGCCCTTGCCGCGTCGGAGGGTGACGTCGAGCGGCTGCGAGAGGCTGTCCGAGATTTCGTGGGCGAGGCGCAGGCTCTTCAAGACCAACTGACGGGTGCCGGCCCGGCGGTGTCGCAAGCCCTCGCTGAAGCCGTGGCCGGGCTCGAGATCTTCAGCACCTCGACGATCGAGCTTGACGTCGCGATACGTGACACCGTCTCGGTCGACACGACGTTCGAGATAGACCGCACGTTGCGTATTCCCACAGAGCTGACGGTTCCGGTGGATGAGACGATCGAGACCACGGTTCTGGTGGACACGCCCATTGGCCTCGACATTCCAGTGGATGTGCGCGTCCCGCTGAAGGTCGATCTGCCCGTGGTGCTTACGGTCACCATTCCGATCAAGGAGACGATTCCGATTGAGGTCGATGTGCCGATCGAGCTCGATGTACCTGTGAAACTCGACGTTGGCACCACCGAGCTTGGCACGTTGACCGACGCGCTTGCGCGCGGTCTTGGGTCTCTCGAAGTCTTGCTTTCTGCGCTCGATGGTTGAGGCGTTGCCCGGCTCGGTGACAGATACTGCGGTGTCCGACCACCTATCCACCTAGGATTCCTGTCCGAGGACTGTGGAAGACACGAATCCGACTGAGGCGGCTGGTGGCGGCGAGATAGCCGTGGGCGAGCGCGTGCTCGTGTTCGGAGCACTTTATGGCGCTGCCGTGGGCGATCTGCCGGAGCCCGTCGAGGTCGCGATCCGGGCGACGCCCGTTGTCCAGCGACCCGACCCAGTGCGCTTGCTCGACCGGGAGGTCGAGTTCGCGGAGATGCAGAGTTCAATCGTCCCTGGCGTCGTCCTCCAGCTCGTTGGTGAAGGTGGCGTGGGGAAAAGTGCACTCCTTCGACATCTCGCACATTCGCCGAGCACTGACCAATGCCCGGACGGCGTCGTCTACGTGCCGGCGCGCGGTCTGGCTGTTACCGATGTGCTCCAGGCGCTGTACGACGCGGTTGCTGTTCCGGCAACCAGATCGAAGGCCACGAGCGATGAGATCGTTCGAGCTCTTTCCTCGTTGCGCCTGCTGGTCATCCTCGACGATCTCGAACTCGCGTCCTCAGAAGCCGAAGAGTTGGTCTTCGCACTCCAGGGCTCTGCCACGGTAGCTGCGTCACGGCCGGGTATCTCCATTCCGGGCGCGAAGGTCGTACCACTCGGCGGCCTTCCCGGTGAGGCGGCCGTTGCACTGCTTACTGAACTCATCGGACATGAGCCAAGCGGAACCGACGCGGAAGCAGCGGCCTCGATCGCAGCGGCTGTTGGTGGAAACCCGCAACGCCTCGTTCAGGCAGGCGCGCTCGCCGGATGGAGTTGGCCGCAGCTGGGCGAATTGGCACAGCAACTTGGATCAAGCGCCGACACCACGCTTGCGCGGCTTGCACTCGCGGGTCTCAACGAAACGGAGCAGCGACTCATTGCTGCGCTCGGGCTACCTGGCAGCCCTTCGATCGGGTCGGAGCATCTCGGTGCAATGGCATCGCTCGAGGGCACTGCGGACGCGAGTCGTCGGCTCGCGCAGGCGGGGCTCGTCACCGAGGAGGACGGCAGGTATCGACTCGCGGATGACATTGCTGCCGAGGTAGAAAGCTCGTGGCCGCTTTCGTCTCCGCGCAGTGTGGCGCTTGCCTATATCACTGGCTGGGCCGAAGGAAACCGCCGCGCGCCCGACGCTGTCGCGGGCGAGTCGGACGCGATCGTCGGTCTCGCCGAATGGGCGACAGCCTCGGCGCAACATCGTGAAACGCTGAGGCTCTCGTGGGTCGCTGCGGCGCCGCTTGCTCTTGGCCGACGTTTCGGCGCGTGGGGCAGGCTGCTCAACGCTGCGCACGGCG
>JAUXJK010000009.1 GCA_030624785.1 Actinomycetes bacterium | reverse complement strand
TCGAACAGCACACGTATGGAAATGACGAGGTAGTGCCGTCGTGACGAGAAGCGGGCGGGCGCGAGGAGGAAATCCGCTGAGAGTCCCTCGGGTGCGCCCACCCGCTGCGGAAGCGTAGTGGCCGACTCCGGCCGGTAGAGTGGTGCGTGCTGAGAGTCCCAATCTAGGAGGATGAAATGGCGTCTGCGTACATCATCCGGCGCAAGGGAAAGACGTGCGTGAGGTTCGCCGTGCGCTACCGGCTCGGCGGCCGTGAGTCGCCGGTGCAGAGCGCAGGCAACTTCGAGACGAAGCGAGAGGCTAAGGCCCGCCGCGATCTCGTGGCGGGAGAACTGGCGGCGTGCCGCAATCCCACTGACGTGCTGCGATCCCTTACGAGCGAGGAGGTCATTAGTACGTTCGCGAGCGTCGCCGGCGACTGGCAGGCGAGCCGCATCGACGTCAGCCCCGGAACACGAAAGACCATGGCGAGTCACCTGCGGCGCATCGTTCCGGTATTCGGTGACATGCGGCCAGAGACGATCGCACCGGCCGACGTGAATAGGCTCGTGGCGCTACTAGCGCAAGACCTCGCTCCCGGTAGCGTCAAGGGCTATGTGACGACACTGCGTTTGGTTCTCGACTTCGCCGGCCTCGAGCCGAACCCGGCGCGCCACCGCACCGTGAAGTTGCCGCGCCTGATCGAGGAGCCACCGAACCCGCCGACAGCAGACCACTTCCTCGCGATCGTCGACAACGTGCCTGGGCGGTTCCGGCTCCCGCTGCTCGTGATGGAGCAGACGGCCATGCGAGTCGGCGAGACCGTCGCGCTGACGTGGGCCGACGTCGACGAGTCGGGAAGCCGGTTCCGCATACGAGCGTCAGTCGCCAAAACGCGACGAACTCGATGGGCGCAGGTTCCCGACTGGCTCATGCAGGCGGTGTCGGAGACGACGCCACCCGACGACCGCGTACCGGAGCGGCCCGTGTTCCAGGGTGTCTCGCGAACCGAGGCCGTGCATGCCGCGATGAAACGAGCGTGCAAGGCGGCCGGTATCCCTCACTACCACCCGCACGACCTGCGGCACCGGAGGCTCACCCTCTGGCACGGCCAGGGCGTACCCGCGCGCGAGCTGGCGACACGCGCCGGCCACTCGAAGCCGAGCATGACACTCGACGTATACACGAGCGTCACGCCTGTCGATGAGGCACCGTTTGAGCAGCTAACCGGCTATGTCAGCGCGTAGCGGTGGTGTCTCGGTGGTGTCTCGGCACCCGCCAGTACCCCAAGAACCCAATGCCTAAGCCCTGTACGATTTCTAGATGCGTGTAGTCGGCGTTGACATAGGTGGAACGTTCACGGACCTGGCTCTGTACGACACAGATTCGGGTGCAACCCACGTACACAAGGTGCCTTCGACACCTGACGAGCCGGGTCACGCCCTCATCACCGGTATCAAGGAGTTGTGTGGCCAGGCGGGCCTTGCGCCGGCCGACGTTGATGCGGTTTTCCACGGGACAACCGTCGCCACGAACGCCGTTCTCCAACACAGGGGAGCAACCGCGGGGATGATAACGACGAGAGGCGTCCGCGACATCGTTCACATCGGACGCCATCAGCGACCGCAGAACTACTCGATCATGCAGGACATTCCGTGGCAGACGAAGCCCTTCGTCCAGCGCCGTCATCGAAAGGTCGTTTCCGAGCGGATAGTCCCACCAAGCGGCGACGTCCTCGTCGAACTCGACGAGGACGAGGTTCGCGCGGCCGCTCAAGAGCTGCAATCCGAAGGGGTCACCGCAGTCGCCGTCTGTTTTCTTTTCGCCTACCTCAATGACACACATGAGCAACGCGCGGCGGAGATTGTTCGAGACGAGATGCCCGACGCTTTCGTGACAACGAGTGCTGGCATCTTCCCGCAGTTCCGCGAGTTCGAACGCTTTACAACCGCTTGCATGAACGCGTTCGTCGGGCCGGGCATCGGCACCTATCTAGAGAGCCTGGCCGGCTCTCTTCGCGATGAGAACGTGCCAGGCAAGCTGCACGTGATGATGTCGAACGGCGGGGTCGCCACCGCGAGAGCCGCTGCCGAGAAGCCCGTCACATTGCTTCTCTCTGGGCCGGCGGCCGGCATCCTGGGTGGCCAATGGGCGGGCGAGTTGTCCGAGCGCCAGCGATTGATCACCTTCGACATGGGCGGCACTTCGGCCGACATCGGAATCGTCACCGAGCGCGGAGTAGCGGAGGCTTCCGCGCGTGACACCTGGGTAGCGGGCTACCCCCTGCTCGTGCCGATGCTTGATGTTCACACAATTGGCGCTGGTGGCGGATCGATCGCCTACGTTGACGAGGCCGGCGGGTTTCGCGTCGGCCCTCGATCTGCGGGTGCGCGTCCGGGCCCGGCGTGTTACGGCTTCGGGGGAGAAGAGGCAACGATCACCGATGCCAACGTCGCGCTTGGCCGAATAGATCCGGATCGATTTCTCGGTGGCGAGATCAAGCTGGATCGCGATCTCGCGCTTGGAGCGGTTGAACGACTCGCCGATCAGCTCGGCGTCGGCCTCTACGAGGCGGCGGAGGGCGTCATCACGATTGCCAACGCCAGCATGGCGCGCGCGATCCGCTCTCGCACAATCGAGAAAGGCCATGATCCACGGGATTTCACGCTCGTCGCATTCGGTGGAGCGGGCTCGCTCCACGCAGCCGAAGTTGCAGACTCGCTCGGCGTTCCCGAGGTACTGATCCCTCCGTACCCGGGCATTACGTCGGCGACCGGGCTGCTGACGAGCGATCTGAAGTACGACCAGATGCGCACCGTCTTCATGATCGAGGGCTCCATCGATGCCGAGCGCTTGAATCGCGAGCTGACGGAACTCCAGGCCGACGTGAAGAGGCGGCTGCTCGAGGACGGTATTCCTGATGAGGACATCGCGGTCAGCGCATCGCTCGACTGCCGGTATGTCGGGCAAGGCTACGAGTTGCGGGTTCCGTTGCCGGAGCTCCAGTTCACTGATGCGGCACTCGCTGAGTTTCACGGGATGCACGAACAGGAGTATCAGCACGCGATGCACGATCCGATCGAGATCGTCAACCTGAGAGTTACCGCGATCGGTGCCCGGCCGAAGCTCGGGAAACCGCAGCTTTCCCCCGGAGATCTGACCGACGCACTGCTGGGCGAGGGTGAAAGCGTATTCCGCAGCAACGGAAGTCTCGAGGCGATACCGACTCGCTACCTCGATCGCTCGCGACTCCCGCTCAACAAGACCGTTCCCGGACCGGTAGTAATCTTCCAGCGTGACACCACCGTGCTCGTTCCGCCGGCCTGGGGTGCTGTCGCGCAGGAATCGGGAAATCTAATTCTCGAGAGGAGGCCCGTATGAGCGTGGCAGAAACGAGGGTCGACCCAATCACCGCTTCCGTGATCGGTGGGGCGCTTGACTCAATCGCGATCGAGATGGGTCACAAGCTTGCCCGAATGTCGTACTCGTCGATCATCCGAGAATCAGAGGACTTTGGAACCGTGATCTGCGACGCAGAGGCTAGACAACTCTGCGAATCGCCGCAGTCGACGCCGTTGCAGTCTGGGCCGATCCCTGGTTACGTTCGTGGGATCAATCGCCGTTTCGAGGAGATCGGTGAGGAGTGGAAGCCTGGCGACGTCGTCATGCACAACCACCCGTACTACGGCTCTTCGCATGGCCCGGACGTGGGCTTTCTCGTTCCCGTTTTCGTTGGTGACGAGCTCGTCGGTTTCTCCGGATCGACCGCGCACCATCTCGACATCGGGGCGCTGACACCAGGGTCGTGCGGGATCGTCGACGCGACGGACGCGTATGCAGAAGGCCTCCAGTTCAATGCGATCAAGATCGAGGAGGAGGGCAAGCGCAACGAGTGGGTGTGGCACATCCTGAGGGACAACATCCGGATGTCTGACATCGTCGTTGCCGACATGCAGGCGCAGATCGCGGCCTCTCGTATCGGCGCCGAGAGATTTCTCGAATTGATCGATCGCTATGGCCTCGAGACTGTGCAGGGCGCAAGCGAAGATCTGATGGACTATTCGGAGCGGGTCTTGCGAACCGAGATCGAGAAGCTCCCTGATGGAACGTACAGCGCCGAAGGAATGATCGACGGGTATCTCGACCACGTGGATCCGGCATATCGAGACCTGCCAATCTGCGCGGCCGTCACCATCGACGGCTCAGATCTGATCGTTGATCTGGAGGGAACGGCGCCGCAGGTCGACCTGCCTATCAACATGCCGTTTGAGGGCACCGTCGACATCGCGATCTACCTCGTGCTTCGGTCGATTCTGCTCGACTCCGAAACGCACCCGCCGGTGCCGACGAATAGCGGCTTGTTTCGGCCGATCGCGATACGCGCGCCGGAAGGGTGTCTTGCGAACCCTCGCTATCCGGCGCCGACGATCGCTCGCTTCGTCGCCGGCAACATCATCGCCGAGACTGTGATGCGGGCGCTAGCGCCGCACATGCCGGAGGCTGTTGCCGCATCGGTTGGCAATCTCAAGGTCATCGCCTCATCAGGCATCCGCGACGGTGGACATTGGGTTCACATGGACATCATCGAGGGCAGCTACGGCGGTCGCTACGGCAAGGATGGGCTCGACGCCGTTGACACGCTCTACGGCAATACGCGTAACAACCCGATCGAGGACATCGAGTCGCACCTACCGCTCCGCGTTACACGCTACGAGCTACAGGAGGACGAAGCCGGCGCGGGGCGTTGGCGTGGCGGGCTCGGCTCCATCAGGGACGTTGAGTTCACGGAACCGGGCGGGTTCTCGATTGAAGCCGACGGGAACAAGTGGCCGCCACTCGGCATCTTTGGCGGAAGTGATGGGACAGCAGGCTCGATCGTCCTGAACCCCGGCACAGACAAAGCTGAGTCGTTGCCGTCCAAGATTCCGTATCGAAAGGTCGACGCGGGGGAGACGATTCGAACGGTAGCCCCGTCGGCAGGCGGATACGGCGAACCGGCCGAACGCGACGTCGACGCAATTCAGGAGGACATCCTGGACGACTTTGTGTCTGAAGAGTCGGCGAAACGTGACTATCCCCAGTACAGGGAGGCATGAAAATGCGTTTTCTCGTAGTCAACCCGAATACGACACAGGCGATGACCGAGGACATTGGTGTCCAGGCTCGTCGCTATGCACGCGAAGGAACCGTGATCGACGAGCTCTCGCCAGAATGGGGCCCAGCTTCGATCGAGGGCCACTACGAGGAGTATGTTGCGGCGGCTGCCACCGTTGAGACGATCAAGGAACGGGCCGCCGACTACGACGGCGTGATCATCGCTTGCTACGGCGATCCCGGTCTGTTCGCGGCGCGTGAGGTGTCTCCCGTGCCCGTTGTGGGCATTGCCGAAGCCTCGATGCTGATGGCCTGCACGGTCGGCCACAGATTCTCGATCGTGACGGTACTGCCGCGAGCTGTGCCACTGCTCGAAGACATGGTTCGGCTGCACGGGCTCGAGGCACGGTGCGCCTCGGTGCGTCCGACGCCGCTCACAGTTCTCGAGATCGAGCAGGATCCAACGTCGGCCGAGAGAGAGATCGTCAAGGCCTCGAGAGAGGCCGTCGCTAAGGATGGCGCGGAGGCGATCTGCCTCGGCTGCGCGGGAATGGGCCCGCTCGACAAGGCTGTTGAACCACAGGTTGGAGTACCCGTACTCGATGGTGTCGCCTGCGCGGTGAAGATGCTGGAGGGAGTTCTGGACTACGGTCTTCAGACCAGCCGGGTCGCAGCATTCAAAGAACCCGAACCGAAAGAGTTTCGCCCGAGGGTCGATCGCGCCGGGCAGCCGGCAGAGGGAAAGCGCGATAGGTTTGCCGCCCGCCGCGCCGGGATCCTCAACGCGACGGGCTCTCGTCGCCTACGCCGGTCGGGCCATCTCCAGTGCCTGATCGCGGGTGAGGTCCATGTCGTGCACCTCTGAGGCGTGGGACATCGCCGCGGCGACGACGGCATCGTCGCTCTGTCCTTCAAGAATGACGCCGCACGGACATTCGATGATCTTCTTCTGATTGCTCATCTCTTCCTCCTGCTCGCCTACCGTACAACCGTAGTCACCGGACGTTGGAGGAAACGTGGAGGAAGCATGGCGCGGATCTATCTGACCGGACGGCTTGCGATCGAAGGGCCGAAAGGCATTGTCGATGAGGGCGAGCTTCCGGGTGTCCAGGGGCGCGTGGCGCTCGCGTCGCTGGTCATGGCGCGTGGACCGATCTCTCGAGACGCGCTCGCCAACACAGTCTGGGGAGAGACAAGCTTGCCTGCAGGTTGGGACAAGGCGCTCAATTCAATCATCAGCAAGCTGAGAGCGGCACTGGCATGTTCAGGCGTGGATGGACGCGCAGCCCTTGTCTCAGGCTCTGGCGCATTTGAATTGAGGCGTCTGGGCGATCTCGAGGTTGATGTTGAACAGTGCACCACGGCGGTGGACGCGGCTGAGGGGGCGCTCAGGCATGAGGACATCCCGACAGCGTGGGCGAATGCCGCGATCGGAACCTCAATCGCTCGGCGCCCATTCCTGGCCGGTGTTTACAGCGACTGGGTCGTGGCGAAGCGTGAGGCGATCGTGGATCTCCACTATCGCGCTCTTGATGTCCTCGTCGGAGTCTGGGACGCTCGGGGTGAAGTGGGACAAGCCGTCAGCGCCGCGGAGGAGTTGACGCGTGTCGACCGACTGCGCGAACGCGGCTACCGCCGCTTGATCGAGCTGCATGGTGCCGCGGGAGACGCCGCCTCGGCACAGCGAGTCTTTGTGCGATGCCGGGAGGAGCTTGGCGCGCTTGGGGTAGAACCCTCGGCACAGACGACGGCAGCGGTTCGAGCGGCTGGTGGCAACGTCTAGCTCTTTGATTCCTTAGCTGGGGGGCGCGCGGTCGTTGCTCTGTTTAGACGCGTTGAAAGAGGGCGCGCCATCAAACGACATGTGTGAATGGATCTGTTGGTGAGTTGTTGCGGTCCGGACGAAAAGGACATCTAGCGTGCCGCAATAGTCGCCGCTAGCGTGGAGACATGCAGACAGAATCCGTACTTCTAATCGACACCGATGCGCCGGACCGTGCGTATCTGGAACGCCAACTCGAGGCCGACGGGTTTGCCGTTCTCGCCGTCGCCGAAACGCGCGAGGCATTCGAGCTGGCCGAAACCGCTGACCCCGACGTTGTGTTGCTCGGGACCACCTTGAGTTCCGGCTCTGGCTTCGAGTTATGCAAGCAGCTCCGCAGCGGAGAGGAGGGGCGACGCTGGAATCGCGACGTCCCGCTGATCATGCTTGGCGAGAACGATGATGCAGTCGAGCGGGTGCGCGGTCTGATGCGCGGCGCCGATGACTTCGTATCACGTCCGTTCGCCTACGACGAGCTGCTCGCGCGGATGCGGGCCGTCATCCGGCGATCTAACCCGTGCTCGCCGAGCGGTCGTATTGAGGTGGGTGAGATAGAGATCGTCCAGCCCTCGCGCGTGGTGCGGGTCAAGGGTGAATCAGTTGTGCTGGCCGCCAAGGAATACGAGTTGCTGGTTGCTCTGGCGGTTGACCCTGAACGGGTCTTCACCAAGGAAGAGCTATTGCGCGGCGTATGGGGATTCCGGAGCCTCGGTCGAACCCGCACACTCGATTCCCATGCCAGCCGTCTACGGCGAAAGCTCGCTGAGCACTCCGCCGTCGACTACGTCGTCAACGTGTGGGGAGTCGGCTACCGACTCATTCAGCCGACCTTGTAGACGGTGTCACGCCAGCCGAGAGTGTGGTCGCTGCCATTCGTCTGTCGATCGTCTACTCGGGTGCGGCAACGGCCACGGGCACCCGGCGGACGTTGTTTCGAGACCTCTGATCGAATGTCAAAGACGAGGAGCGCGCGACCAGTTCGAGCACGCCTCCCTCAAGGGGTCGCGTCACTACACGGACGGATGCCTTTCCGCCCGGGCCCAGTCGCTCAACGGTGCACACGACTGGCACCGTGCCGGAGCACGGACCGCGGGTGGCGGTTACGGAGACGAGCTCCACTCCTGGAACGGGCAGGTGTTCGATCGACACTGACCATGCGGTACCCGGGCCGTGGTTCTCGACCTCGATGACGTAGGCGAACTCGTTGCCGGCAAGCACGGGTCCGGGGTTCGTCGGGGTCAATCTGACACCCAAATCGCTCGGCGATGGTTGCCACACCGGGCGGGTATCGCGCGCTCGCCCCCTGGTAAGACGCTTGCTTTGCGCCCGCGCAATGTTGTGTACCCACAGATCGAACGGGCAGGTCAACGTACAGCCGCCTCGAGACTGAAACACGACCCGCCTGCCGTCGGGCGCCCATGATGGAGCCAATTCGTCGCCCCTGCGTCGGGTAAATGCGCCGGACCGTGTTGGGGCGATCTGAATGAACCGCACGTTGGCCGAGCCGCCTGTCTTCGGATAGCGGTGAAATGAAAGCGTTCTCCCGTCTGGAGACCAAGCCGGCTCGAAGTCCTGGCTGGGACCACCGGTAACGCGGACCTGCTCGCCGGAGGCGAGGTCGAGAAGGTAGATGTTGAAGTTCCCGGCCTCGTGGTCGGAAGCAAATGCCAGCTTCCGCCCGTTCGGAGAAAACGCTGGGTCGATGTCGTTGCCCTCGTTCGACGTCAGCCGCTTTTGGCCGCCTCCTTTGAGGTTGACCGACCAGAGGTCGAAGTCGCCCCGCTTGCGATCGCTCGAGAACGCAACACGAGTTCCGTCGGGCGACCAGGTCGGCTCGACATCGTTCGCCGTACTAGCCGTGACGCGGCGCTGATTCTTGCCGTCAAGGCGCATGATCCAGATATCGAAATTGAGTGGTGTCCGCCGATTGGAGCTGAAGGCGATTCTCTCGCCGCTGGGTGACCATGCGGGCTCGACATCCGTTCTGCGGTTGCGCGTCAGGATGCTGACGCGGCCCGTCGAGGACGAGATGGTGGCGATCTCGGAGTCGCCGCCAGAGGGAGCGCGGGAGAACGCGATCAGGCCGCCACGGTCGGGGACTTTTGCCGCGGCGGCAGCTGCCAGGGCAAGCGGCACCAGAACGCCCAGCACCGCAACAACAGACCAGCATCGATGGCTTCGCACCGGACGACGGTAGCCGTCCGAGCCGGACGCCACACTGTGGCCGCGTGGCCCTTCTTGGATACGTGTCGTTCGATCTTGTCTCGGCACCCTTCATGGTCGCTGCCGGTCTACTGGTCGTCGCCGGTGTTGCAAAGGTCTGTCATCCGCAGGGAGCTCAACGAGTTATTGAGTTCCTTGGTTTTCCGCTAGACATCCGCGGGGTTCAACTCCTCGGTGCCGCTGAGGCGGGTCTCGGCGTGGCGGCAATCGTGTCTGGCGTGCGCTGGGTCGCTGTCGCTGTCGCCATTGCCTTCGGCTGTTTCGCGCTCATCGCCAGCTGGCTGCTCTCCTCTCGAGCTGACCTCCCTTCGTGCGGGTGCCTCGGCTCTCTCGATACGCCACCGAGTCTGGTGCACGTTGTGCTCGGCCTTCTTGGAGTTGGCGCGGCCAGCGCGGCCGCCCTTGCGACTCCCGTGCGACTCGACGAGTATCTGAGTTCGCTGCCGCTCCTGGGTGTTCCGTTTCTCATCACCGTAAGCGCGGGCGTTGCAGCTGCAGCACTCGCAATGGCCTACGTGCCGGTGCTCGCGTCCTCCTACACGGCGGATGGCCATGGTTGATCGTCTCGTTGAGTTGACAGCGGGCGTGCTTGAGCGCAAGACGTCGCGTCACGGATTTCTGGCCCGGGCAGCGCTGGCAGGATCCGCACTCGTGGTGGCGCCCGTCAGGTTCCTCGTCAAGCCCGAATCAGCCTATGGTGTCGTGACGTGCGCAAAGTGCTCGGGTCGGAGCAAGTGCTGCGATGGATGGACCGAGTTTTGCTGCACCATGAATAACGGAGTGAATGCGTGCCCTCCGTACTCGTACATCGCGGGGTGGTGGAAATGTACGAGCTACAAGGGGTCGAAGCTCTGTGCGGACGAGGGCGTTCGCTACTACGTCGACTGCAATCGGCGACCAGGTCGCCGCTGCCCCGGTGGATGCCGCTGCGCCAACAATGACTGTCGCAACCGAAAGACCTGCTGCACCACGTTTCGCTACGGGCAGTGCAACACCGATCAGGGCGGCACGACTGAAGTGGTGTGTCGCGTGATCATGTGCGTCAATCCGTGCGCGGTGTACGACTTCTGCGACTGCACCGAAAAAGTCAATAACGCAACGTGCTCTCACGAGGCGCCATGCCTGTAAAAGCCTCCGCCGCGGCGATCGTGGTCGTGCCATGACAGCGCTCCTCGTCGCAGTATCCGTCTTGCTGGCTCTGGTACTCGTCCTTGTTGCTGGTCTGTTGAGGAGTCATGCCGAGATCTTGAGACGCCTCCACAACCTCGAGTCGGATGCCGACGGCGAGGAGTTGCCAGTTGAGGAATCGGCTCCGCGGCGAGACAGCAACGCCCTGGCGGCAGCCATCGACGGCTTCAGCTTGGATGGTGACGCAGTGAGGGTCGACTTCGCGCCGGGCGCCGAGACACTTGTCGCGTTCCTCACGAGCGGGTGTTCGGTGTGTCGTGACCTCTGGGCAGAACTTGGGGCCCTCACAATCGAAGGTATGGCCGGGCTACGGATCGTCGTGGTTGCCAAGGATCGAAAGCTCGAGAGCGTGGTGAAACTGCGGCGGCTGGCCCCGGAGCATGTCAGCGTTGTGCTCTCTTCTGCGGCCTGGGATGAGTACGCGGTTCCGGCATCCCCCTATTTCGTGCACGTCGGAAAAAACAGAGAGATCGCCGGCGAAGGCGTTTCGTCAACGTGGGAGGGAGTGCGATCTCTGCTCAGCGACGCGAGAGTAGATATTGGCTCCGAAGCCGGGGCAGACGGCGTGTCACGCATGCGACGCGCCGAAGCCGAACTCGTTGGCGCTGGCCTCGCGCCGAGCGACGCCAGCCTCTACGGTGACGTCGAGCGGAAGGCGTAGCCACGAGCCCGCTCGTCTGGATTGGCGTCAGCCTCGCTGCCATTGGCGCAGCGCGTTCGACATGGTCGCCCTGAGGCGAGTCGATGCTGGGGAGCATCACGCCGCTCGGGGAGCGGGGCCGGGGACAGCGCTACATCGTGACGATGGGCTTCTTCCTGTTCGGAAGCGTTTTGGCCGGCGCGGGCATGGGCGCCGCACTCGGCGCACTCGGGAGCTTGATTCGTATCCACGGCACAGTCCCACTCGTAGTGCTCACCGCGTTGCTCGCCGTAGGTCTCGTCTTTGATCTCGGGATCGCCCGCCGCAAGCTGCCGACGATCGAACGGCAGGTCGATGAGACCTGGCTCTTTCGATACCGCGGCTGGGTGTACGGGCTTGGTTTCGGTCTTCAACTAGGCCTCGGCGTTGTAACGATCGTGACCGCGTCCGCCACCTATGTGGCCATGGCGTCAGCCCTCCTGTCCGGATCCATCGCAGCCGGACTGCTCATTGGCGGAGTGTTCGGCCTGGTTCGATGGGTAGGCGCGGCTACAGGCGGCTTTGTACGTCGGCCGAACGACCTCGCTCGCGCCGCCGGATTGATCTCTCGCCTGGATCGACCTGCGCGACGTGCGACGGCGGCGGTCCAGCTGGGTGCACTAGCGGCTGCACTCGCGGTGATATTCGGGTGAAGCCGATGTCGGCACATGGCGTGACGGTTGAACTACCGCGAGGCTGGGACGCTCGTGCGTCAAAGAGAGATGGGATCGTCACGCTGCACATCGCCAACTATGCGATTCCGTCGCGGGACGGAGAGTTCGGACCGCGAGCGACCCGCACTATGCCAACCGGTGGTGTGTTCATTGCGCTAACGGAGTACAGGCCGCAGCTCGCCAGCAAGGGTCTCTATCGAGCCAGACGCGCGCCGCGACGACTTGCACCTGGTGACTTCAGTCCCAACGCCGTGCTCAACGCCCGTCGTCACCAGCTAGGTCACCAACGATTCTTTACC
The DNA here is from genome assembly GCA_030624785.1 of Actinomycetes bacterium. Taxonomy (GTDB): domain Bacteria; phylum Actinomycetota; class Thermoleophilia; order Gaiellales; family Gaiellaceae; genus JAUVPB01. The sequence goes on along the minus strand of JAUXJK010000009.1, from coordinate 7,105 downwards.
GTCAAAGGGCGCCCATTCTGTCTCTACGCAGTCATACGAGCATCACGGAACACCGCTCGTGTTGTGGCTGAGGCTAATACCGTCCTGCGTGAACTGCGTATCGAACGTCGGAAGCAGGCCGACTAGAGCTCGCGCGGCAGGCCAGGGCTTCGTGACAGCGCGCCTGCGAAGTCGAGCTCTCCTCGAGCCCAGGCGCGAAGCATCGCGCGTCGGCGCAGTGTGCGGCGAAACCGGCCCATCATGCCAAGAGGCTTGGCGATGGAGAGGAGATCTCCTCCTCCGAGGATTTCTCGCAAACCCATGTAGGTCACGGCAGGTTCAAGGATCTCGCCGGCGGATACAGTGGCGCGATGCGGACCTGGCGAACGCCGACTGCTGGGTCGCTTGTCGGCGTCTCACTCCTGCTATTCGCGGTCGGCGTGTGGAGCGGCTCGTTTCGGGTAACCGCGGAGGCAGCCGGTCATACGTCGGCGATCATGATCTCTGCCCTTCGCACCGCCCCGGCAGCTCTTGTGCTGTTGATCCTCTTGCCAATACTGGGCGCCCGCCTTCCGCGAGGTCGAAGAATGTGGTTCTGGGCGTTCGTCACGAGCATGCTGATGGTCGTGTTGTTTCTTGAGGGACTCTCGGAAGGTACTGCTCGTGCGGGTGCAGCCAACGCGTCGGTGCTCGCGAATACGACGCCGTTCTTCGTGCTCATCCTCGGTTGGATCTTCCTCAAGACCAAGACCAACTGGTTGGGAATAGTCGGGCTCCTGACGGGATTCGCCGGGGTGGTTCTGATGGTGTCGTCGCAGTTGGGCGGCGGCCGAGATACTGGCGACTTCGTGTTGGGCATGGTCCTGGCGTTGCTCGGTGCGGCGGGCTGGGGCATTGGCACGCTCATCATGAAGTGGCTGATCGAACAGGACCCAAAGATCGATCTGGTCGGATTCACCGCTGCACAGTTTCTGATCGGTGCGGTTGTTCTACTTGCCCTTGCGTTCGGAATCGACGGAGCCAGCGGCACGGATTGGGGCTCGGGTGAGCTCTGGATCTCACTGGCTTACCTTGCTTTCCTCGCCTCTGCGCTCGCAACCCTGGCATTCTTCGGCGCGCTTCGTAGGATGGATGCGACCATCGCCTCGGCGTTCCTATTCCTGGTTCCCGCAGGAGCCATTCTCATCGAGATCGGTTTCGGCAATGCACCGGATGCGGTCGTATTGATCGGCATGGTGTTCGCAATCGCAGGCGTCGCCCTCGTGAACTTCGCACCTTCATTGCTAGGCGGCAACTCTCGTGAGCCAGACTCCGCGCCTGCCTGACTGGGCGCGCTCAGAAGCGATCGTGAAGCTGGTCTAGCCGAGGATCGTGAACTCGATGCGGCGGTTAAGTGTCTTGCCCGCGTTGGTCGAGTTGCTCGCCACCGGTTGGGCTTCGCCGTAACCGACGGCAGTCAGGAGATTCGGGTCGACGCCGCTGGCCACCAGGAAGTCGACCACGGTCTGAGCACGCTCCACGCTGAGCTCGAGGTTTGGTTCCTCGTCGCCATCCGAGTCTGTGTGGCCTCCGACCTCGGTAGCCACGGGGTTCGTCCGTAGGTATGCGGCAGTTCTGTTCAATACGCGTTGGCCCGCCGGGGTCAGCTCGACGCTCGCGACCTGAAACCTGACCGGCGATAGGGCGAGAAGCTCGTTGACCGTGCCTGCGGCCGCGAACGAGGGTGGAATGATCACGCGGTCGACCACATGAACAACAGCATTGCCGGAGTCGAGTGACTCGACGATGCGTGTGCCGCCGATCCAGATCAAATCGCCGTCTGAGATCACTGCAATGCTGTCGCCGCTGCTCACCTGAAACGAGTCGCCTGCGGCGATGGTTGTCGCGTCGAGTGCTCCGTTGGCGAAATGCGCGCCTAACACGGATTCCAGCAATTCTGGATCATCAGCGAGCTGCGCTTGAACCGATTCCGGGAGTGCGGCGAATGCGTCGTTCGTCGGGGCGAAGAGGGTGTACGGTCCGGGACCTCGTAGCGTGTCAGCCTGGCCGGTGGTCGCGAGCGCATCAAGAAACGAGGTGAACTCGTCGGTCGTCTCGAGAACGTCGATCGCCGTCTCGTCAGATCCGAGCGCGAGACCTTCCGGAAAGATGACGCTATCGACGACGTGGACGATGCCGTTGTCCGCCTCGATATCCGCCGTCGTTATGAGCGAGCCACCAATCGTCACGCTCGTGCCCTCTGTGACAATCGGGAGGATCTGGCCCGTGATCGTCACGATCTCGGAACGATCGGCGAGCGCCGAGCTCAATTGAACACCGCCCGTCACGTGTGCGGTCAGAAGTTGCTCGAGAGCTGCTGGATCCGCGAGGACCGTGTCAAGCGCTCCCTCAGGCAACTTCGCGAAGGCCTCGTCGGTCGGAGCGAGCAGGGTGAAGGGCCCCTCTCCGGCGAGTGTCTCGGACAGGTTCGCCGTATCGAGCGCACCTAGCAGCGTCGAGAAGGAACCCGCGTCGCGCGCGACATCGAGAACCGTCGTGGCGTCGCTGACGATGAGGTCGAAGCCCTCTGGCTCGATCACGGCGTCAATGCTGTGCAACATGCCGTTCTGGGCTCGCTGATCGGCCTTTATGACCGTCGCCCCGCCAATCACCAGTGTCGTGCCGTCCAACTCGATCACGAGCGGCCGCCCGTCCTGGGTCGGAACGTCGGAACGCTCCCCGAGCGCGTCCTTCGTATGTACGCCGTCGAGTACGTGTGCGCTGAGGAGCTCTTGCAGGCGAACTGGATCTGCAAGGAGACTCTCGACGACGCCGTCGGGTAACGATTCGAAGGCTTCGTCGGTCGGCGCCAGGAGTGTTAAGGGTCCCGCGCCGCTGAGCTCGGCGTCGAGCCCGGTTGCATCGAGAGCGCCGAGCAGGATCGAGAAACCTCCGTCGGCGCTCGCGATTGCGAGGACGTCAGTTGGAGGTTCCGGTTCTGCGGGTGGGGGTGGCGTGGAGGGTTCGGTAGCGGGCTCCTCGGCCTCTGCAGATTCGGTCGGGGCCGGGGGTTCATCGTCGCTGCCGCCAAGCGTCGTCGTGAGGACGATCGCCAGGATCACGCCGATGATCGCGAAGAGAACGATGAACGGCCATGCGTACTTGCGCCTGCGTTCTTCCTCAACCTCGTGACGCGCTGTCTCCTCGCGGGTAGCGTCCAGCGCCTTCGCTGCTAGTTGGGCCTCCGCGGTTGGTGGAGGGGCTGCTTTGCTGCCAGCGGCAAGCGCGGCGGCGTTCTCGTCTCGCTCTGCGATGAGGAGCGCGCCGATGGCGGCTGCAGTGAGTGTCTCGTCGCGCTGTCGTCGTGCCAAGGTCGACACGGCAAGGGGCGCGGCGAAACCGAGGGTGAGAAGCCCTGCGTCGCGGCTGCCAAGGCTCGCTGCCGAGCTGACCGAGTCTGCGACGTCGTCGACGCGGGGCCCCAGGATGTCGGCCGCCAACCGCGTTCCATCCACATCTTCGCCACGTCTGAGCACATCGTCGAGGCGATCGAGCGCCGTGATGCCTTCTTGCTCAAACATTACGCCGAGTCGCGTCGTTCCGCCGGCCGGCGTCGCGACCTCGGCGAGGCCTTCAACGGTTGCGTCCAGGGCCGTGCGCAGGGCAGTGGAGGCTGCGGCAGGGGTCGTCTGAAGAATCGAGCTCAGACGTTCGAGCTGGTCTGCTCCAATGAGCTCGGAGATGTGGTCTGTCAGCCTGCCTGGCATAAGGGAGTTGCCTGGGCGGGCACTATACGGGGTAGACAGCGGTGCTAGCGGTCGATGCCTGTGGGGAGCTCCAGCTGTGCGTTACAACGAGCCAGAACGCGAGCCCCGCGTACGGGCCGTAGCGTGCAAATCGGCTAACGATGGCGCGATCGTCAAGCGTGGCGCCGGAGACACGGGCATACGCAGGTCTGCTCCACGAGTCGAGAATAAGCGACGAATTCCGGCCCATCAACATCATCGCGTGCGCTGCGCCGGAGGGCCCGATCCCTGGCAGAGTTAGTAGCTCGGTGCGCGCGCTGTCATCGTCGAGCGAACTTGATTCTGCCGGGCGGAGCAGCTCGAGATCAAGTTCACCGCTCGCCACGTTGCAGGCGATCGCTGCGACATAGTCGGCGCGATAGCCAAGACCCGCTAGCTCCCGCAGTCCAGAGGCGCCGGCCCTCGCCCACGCAGATGGCGTGGGAAAGCTGCGACCCTCGGCCGAGCTGTCGGACGCTGCCATGAGGGTCTGGGATCCATCCGCGGCGTCGCCGAAACGCTCGACGAGCGCGGTGATCATCCGTCGAGTCGCTGAGAAGGCGCAGTTCGTTGTGCAGATAGTGCGCACGACATCTTCGAACACGGTCTGGCTGCGCACCATTCGGCCGGCTCCCGCGCGCGCCCACGACAGCAGTGGGTCATCCTCCACGAGCTCGTAGAACGGTCCGAGATCGACGTCGAGAGCGAGCATCCGCCGAAGCGTTGTGCGGACGTCGGCTCGCTCGACCTTGCTCAATGCGCGGCCCGCGACGCGTACCCGGCAGCTGGAAGCCTTGCTGGTGTCAGCTTCGGCGTGGCTTGGGCGGCCCGTTTCTAGCTGAACGAGCCGCGGACGTCCGCCCGCTACTCGAAGAACCGCGTTCAGCTGATTGCCGTTCTCGGAGACCGAGAAAGGCGCGACGCTTGTGAGGCCATGGGAAAGAGCGGTGCGTGCAAAATCAACCGGCTCACCGGAGGGTCCTCGGAGTTGGAGCGTGAAGCGTGTACCGGCCGCCTGAGGCATGGAGAGCATCCTCGCACGGCGCGACAGGTCGGCGCCGCGCCCGCGGACCGTGTTGAATGGTGCATCGTGGCCATCCTGGGTGTCGATGTCGGCGGAACCTTCACGGACGCAGTGCTCCTTGAGAACGGACGCATTCGAACGGCGAAGGTATCGACGACTCCTGAGCAAGCGCAGGCGGTCATTGCCGCCGCTACTGCCGTCGGTGCTGACGGCGTGCAGCGTTTCACCCATGGCACCACAGTCGCGACCAATGCGTTTCTCGAACGGAAGGGCGCCTCGACCTCCCTCGTAACCACGAGCGGATTCGAACACTTGCTTCATCTACGCAGGCAGAATCGCGCCAGTCTGTACGACCTGGCCGCAGAGCATCCGGAGCCGCTTGTACCGCTCCATCGCAGCTTCGGCGTTGTCGAACGAATAGGTCCCGAAGGGATACGAGTGCCACTCGATCTCGACACGCTTCCCGAGATCGAAGGCGACGCGATAGCAGTGTGCCTGCTTTTCGCGTTTCGCGACCCGTCGCACGAGCGCGCCGTTGCCGAGGAGCTGCGCCGGCGCTATCCAACGAAACACGTCGTGGCGTCTCACGAAGTAGCGCCGGAGTTCAGGGAATACGAGCGGGCATCAACGACGGCCGCAGATGCTTACCTCGGCCCCGTGGTCGCCCGGTATCTGAGATCGCTCGCCGAGGCGTGTGCCGCAGCCGGTCTTCCGGAGCCCCTCGTGATGCGCTCCTCAGGCGGAGTCTCGACACTTGATGAGGCCGCAGAACATCCCTCCTGGATTCTCGTGTCAGGCCCAGCCGGCGGCGTGGTTGGGGCCGCGCGGGTCGCGGAGCTTGCAGGATTCCACAATGCGATCTCGTTCGACATGGGAGGGACGTCAACGGATGTCTGCCTGATCTCGAACGGCCGCGTCGAGCGCTCGAATGAACGCTACGTAGGCGGTTTGCCTATTCGGCTTCCCACCGTGGACATACACACGGTCGGGGCCGGCGGCGGGTCGATCGTGTGGCGCGATTCCGGGGGAGCGTTGCGCGTTGGCCCGCAAAGCGCGGGCGCTTTGCCGGGGCCGGCATGCTACGGCCGAGGCGGTACCGTAGCGACCGTTACCGATGCCAACCTGTTGCTCGATCGGCTGCCGAGTCAGCTCGCCGACGGACTCGAGCTCGACCGTGCATCGGCTGCGTCGGCGCTGGGTCGAATGGATCCGGCAGATGTCGTATCCATTGTGAACGCCGAGATGCTTCGTGCCCTTCGACTGGTGTCGGTCGAGCGCGGTGCAGATCCGCGAGACTTTGCACTCATTGCGTTCGGTGGCGCCGGGCCTCTCCACGCCTGCGATCTGGCCGACGAACTTGGTTGCTCAACGGTGCTGGTGCCCGAATCGGCCGGTGTTCTCTCGGCCCTGGGCCTTGTGGGCAGTGAGGAGCGTCGCGATCACGTGCGCTCCTACGTTCGGCCACTCTCCGAGGTCGGCGATCTTCCCTCAGAAGGCGAGGCCGACCTGCGATATGCGGGACAGTCCTTTGAGTTGAGGGTGCCGCTATGCGAGGATCTCGCCGCGGCGTTTCACGCTGCGCATGTCGAACGCTATGGCTACGCCGACGAGACGAGAGAGGTCGAGCTCGTTGCCGTGCGCACCGCCGACGTCGTGCCTGGACCGTCTATCGATCTCACGTCGGAGCTGACCGCCAACGTTGTCGGTCCGACTCGGCTGGATCTTGCAGGCGCAACGTGCTGGGTCCCTGATGGCTGGGCGGGCGAAGCAGATGAGAACGGAACGCTTCGACTGGAGCGCACTCGGTGAGTGAAACGATGGATGTCGAGCTTCAGGTGATCGGTAGCGCACTTCGTGCAGTCGCCGAGGAGATGGGGGCGATTCTGATCCGATCGGCTTTCTCCGCAAATATCAAAGAACGTCGCGACTGTTCTACGGCGATCTTTGCGCCCGACGGCCGGATGATCGTCCAGGCCGAGCACATTCCGGTGCACCTTGGTGCGATGCCGGAGGCCGTTGCAGCCGTGATGGAACTCGAGCCCGCGGAGGGTGAGATCTACATCCTCAACGATCCCTACACGGGCGGGACGCACCTGCCAGACATCACGCTCGTGTCGCGCACGAGTGTCGGCTTCGCCGTCAGCCGTGCCCATCACGCGGACGTGGGAGGCATGGAACCCGCAAGTCTTCCCGCGACGTCGCGGGAGCTCTATCAGGAAGGAATGATCATCCCTCCGACGTTGCTCGACGATCGCATCCTGCGTCTGCTGATCGCGAACATGCGCAACCCTGACGAGCGACGAGGGGACCTGCGTGCGCAGATTGCCTCGCATCAGCT
>JAUXJK010000349.1 GCA_030624785.1 Actinomycetes bacterium | reverse complement strand
TTTCCGAGGGGCGAGTCGATGGTGAGCTGCGAAGCGAACTGGATGATGTTTCCGGCCGAGAGCGCAGCCGTTTGATCGTTGTCCGTGACCACGCGCGTCGAGTCGGTGGTAACGAAGAAGTCGCCGTCGAGCTGTGGTGTGCTCGTCTGTTGTTGTGCGAGCGCATGGTATGACGGCGGCAGATAAACGAGGTGTCGGTCGATGAGAAGCTGCGCTTCATCGGTGAGCCGTCCTCGGTACTCGTCCTGGGTGGGCTCGAACGGCAGCGCAGGCAAGTCGTCCGACAGCTCCACGAGGGTGATCTGCCCCACGCTGTTTGCGAAGCCGCCTGGCCCCTCGACTATCATCGCTGTTACCACAGCGATGTCGATGCTTCCCGCTTCGAGAATAAGAGCTACTGGGCGCCTTCCGGTTAGCTCCGCCTCTCCAAGGAACGGACCTGCGCCGGTCGAGTCGAAGTATTCGACCTCGACTTCACTCACGCCGGCCTGCGCCGGAATGGGCGGCACTGTCTCTGCCACTCCGGATAAATCGAGATCAGATGTTGAGTAGACCGCTGGGCGTGTCGCGGGTGCGGGGACTCGCTGGAACGCGCCCGTGTTCGTGGTCCGCCCCGTGAACACTGCCGTGAGCGTGATCACTGTCTCTGTGACGGTGAGGATCGTGTACTGGACCCCCTGCTGCGATAGGAACTCGATGACATCATCGGCGCTGAGCGTCTGCGTCTGATTTCTTGTCGCTGGTACTGCCGCTACGCCGTTGGTCACGAAGAACGATCCGCCGAGCGGCACCGCTCTGGTGAGCGGGTACGGAAGTTCGGGCGGCGTCGACGTGACAGGCTGGCAAGGAAATGGCGGGGGTGCCTCAGGTGCGTTTTCGGAGTTCATGTTGAGCGTCAGCGTGCGCGTCGCCTCGGTCGAGCTCGTCGCCGCAGAGACGTCGCTCGCGACCGTCAGGCCGAAAAGCTGACCGAGCACTGGATCGGTGATGGTGTTGTCGTAGAGCGGCACGGCTCCGAGAGCGACGGCTGCCGCAGCGGGGCCGAGGGGGGTGCCTGAGACATCGACGATCCACGCGAGAACGATCTGGTCTGCCATGCCCTGAGGCTACCAGATATCATGCTGTTTTGCGCGCCCCCCGGCCTCGACGCCGTTCCTTGATAGCCCCGCCTAGCTTCGGGATCGTCTGCGCCCATCGGTGCAACGATCCCTCGGCGACTCCGAGCGCTAGGGCGGTGGCTCGCATGTCACCGCCGTTCGATTTCAGTGCGTTGACGACCTCGCGGATTGCATCGGGATCGCCAGACTGGAGGCGAAGTCCGAGGATGCGCGACGAAGCGGGGATGGGGCCGTGGGTCATCCCGTCACCCGAGCGGCGCGCCACGTGGTTCTATCCTCGGGTACGTCGCCATTCTGCGGTGCGAATGCGCTATACCACTCGTCGTAGCTCGCGTATTCGTAGGAGACCGATCCATCGCTGCGGTCGGTCGTTCGACGCAGGTAACCGCCCTCGGTCACAGCGTAGGCGTACTCTATGATCTGCCCCCCGTCAGCTGGGATGATCTGGAATGCGGAGCAGTCGTCGGTGTGGATCGTGATGAGGCTCATGACCGCACCCGTAACGCTCGCTCAAGATCGGACTCTGCGCCGTTCGCGTCGAATTCGCCCTCGATTCGTTCGCTGTCGATCTGCACGTACGCCCATCGGTCGCCCCCGCATCGCTCGCGAGTGAGCCGGGCGAGGATCGCTCGAGCTGTCCTGCGGCCGGTGAATGTCTCGATGTGGCCAGGGGCAGTGCCCTCGCCGGAGACGATGTCGATGCGGCTCATGATGCGAGTTCCAATCTACACAGATCCAAGTCAACGATCGCGAGACGCAAACGGCGCCGCAGATCGGGATCGTCGTCAAAGTGAAAATCGTGCTCCTCGAGATCCAAAGCCCGCATGGTGCTCGTTTCATCACTCCCTTCGATCTTGATCTCCACCGTCTCGCCTTCCGTTGGAATCTCCATCCACTCCTCCAAACGCTCTTCCAGGTCACGAAGTAGTTCGGTTAGCGCCTCGCGTTTCTCAGCGGCTCGGCGCGCGATAGCTCGGCGCATTGCCGCGGTGGGTCGTGGTTTCCGGCGAGCCGCGCTCATGACTGCACCGTCGCCCGCACCACAGCGAAGCTCTCGCCGGGGCGGACGGTAACGATGCCGATCATGCCGGGGGCCGTCGGGTAGCGTCGCCCGGGGCCGTCGATGACGACGTGGGCCGCAGGCCCGAAGTGGGTGCGCGCGGCGTCCATGACGTTCTCGCCGGGCGAGCAGTGCACGTGAGAAATCGTCACCGTGTCGGTCCGTGCTTCGGCGTTCTCGATGACCCGCGCGCACTCCGCCCTCGCTTCTTCCCGAGTCAGCGCGCACTTCGGAGAGGTCGTTGCTGGTTTCGCGATCGAGTAGTGCTCGTCGTCGCCCTCGTTCGAGCAGTCGTCGCCCAGTGCGATCATGCAGATGGCCACCTGGTCCAGATCACCAGCGTTGTTGGCCTCGATCTGGAGGTCCCTGATGTCTGTGTCGGTCGTGATGTGTGCGTCGGTCGGTAGCGTGAGGTGCACACGCCACTCGTCACCGTCGGCGTCCGTGCCCCAGAATTCCTGCTCGTCGTTTCCGGTGACCGAATCGTCGCTCGCGGCCTCCAGCGCTGTCGCGAGGTCGGGGTCGTAGTCGGCGTGCGCGATTTCGGTATGGCTGATGCTGCGGGTGATGAGTGTGGCGGCTATGGTATTCTGAGTTGCCATCTGAATCGTCCTCTCAGTTGGTGGGGGCGTCGGCGCTGATCCCGTCGGCGTCCCGTTTTCTTGATGATTTGAAT
>JAUXJK010000111.1 GCA_030624785.1 Actinomycetes bacterium | reverse complement strand
CGTTTCGAACTTCGAGTGGCCGAAATCGTCGCGATATGTCGGCGCCAGCGTAAAGAACGCGACCAGGTTGATGTTTGCCGTGATGATGAACGCGTAGCCGGCGGCGATGGGCCGCCCCGCGAGCGAGCGCGTTCGCGCGAGCTGCGCTTTGAGCGAGTTCAGCCTAGGCCTCGACGAGCGCGCGCTCTACGGCGTCGCCGTGCGCCTGGCCGATGCCGGAGATTTCCTCGCGGGAGCATCCGAACAGGGTCTGCTCAATCGGTACGACTGGCATATCGGGAAGGCAGACGACCCGTGCCGTCTCGTCAACGATTCTCTCCAGCGCACCGTTCAACACCAGTACACACGGAACGCCTCGGCGTTCCGCGGCAATCGCGTCGCGCATACTGCGCGACGAGCATGTCGCTCAGTCGCCGGCCGCGATCACGAGGGCCGAGTACTTCTCAGCCATGGCTTCCGCCCAGATGTCGGGTGGGTTGGGCGTCAGCTGCGGACGGGACACCCGGGCGAAGCTCGTACCGTCGAATCTCTCGCTCAGGTGCCGCTCGACGCCGTCGAGGAGGCCCTGTCCCCAGTTGCCGCTCGGGTTCAACATGCCGTCGACAAGCCCGACCCGGGCGCCGTCGAGTGTCGCGGGCCGTTCAGCCTTGGCTTGGCGTTCGGCTGAGGGTGCCGTTGGGTCGATCAGGGGCGTGTCGCTCATAGGAGGGTGCCTTCGATTGTAGGAGTTGCTGCCAATTCTAGATCTCGATCTCGCGCGTAATGCTGCCTGCGAGTTCGCCGAACACAATCGACGTGTAGCCGCCATAGGGTCCGCCAGCGACCGTGATGGTGACGCGGTCGGCGGTCTCGACGAGTGGGATCATGTCGTCGGGCTCAGCTTCGTCGAGCCATGGCGGTCGAAGGACATCGTCGGCGAAGGCATAGAGACCTCGATCGCTGAGGTCCCCCGCTCGGATGCGCGCGTGGTCGAAGAGGTACTGCTTGGCATCATCCTTGCTCCAGCCAGCATGGGCGATGACGTTTGCGTGCTCCGGTGACATGACGAGCCATAGTTCGCCGCGAAAGAAGGCGTTGTAGGTGCCCGGGATCGCGGCGCATTCCGCGACGGTGCGCAGGATGTGCTCGGGATCGGCGTTGCCCATCTCTGCGACACAAAGCGGTGCGTCTGCGGGATACAGCGTCACGGTCGACGCATCGGCAGCGTGTCCGCGCTCAACATGGAGTTCCGACCAGGGCGAGAGCTCTGAGTTCTCCGTGTAGCAGTAGCTGTACTTGCCCGGATGGCCGATCGTCGCCGGATCCAGACCGCCCGGTCGAGCGCCGCCGATGTTTCGGAAGCAGAGCGATAGGGCCCGTCCGAGACTTGCGTTTGCACGGTTGCCCTGCCCGAGTGCGTTGACGCCACCGTTCATGTCAAGTTCTCGCGCGAGCGGTCCGGACACGAGAAGCAGCGGACACATCGAGTGGACGGTCGTGAGTATGTCGTAGAGATGGAAAGTGTCGTCCGCGGCAGCTCGGAGTGCCGTGACGAGCACCGGGAGGTGCTCCGGCAGACAGCCTGCCATCACGGCGTTTGCCGCGATTCGCTCCAGGCTTGCCTCGCCGCTCGCTGGCGGAAGATGACACACGACCGAAGCGGGGTCATCGCGAGTGCTTGCGAGCATCGCGCTCACGAGTTCGGGGGTCGGTGGTACCACTGGGAGCCCGTCCGTCCAGCCTCGCTCGTGGCAGGTCTCGATGTCGCTCACGCGTGTCTCCATGCGGCGTCGATCCTACTGTGGTTCGAGGTTGGCTACGTTGATGTCGATGCCGCGCGTCGTGTCAGGTTCATCGTGGACGTTTCCCTCGCCGAGCGATGCGACGCCTGAGGGAGTTGTCGGGATCGGGGCGGATCTCGAGCCCGAGACGCTGCTGGACGCGTACGTCAGAGGGATATTTCCGATGCCGATTCGCGCGGACGAAGGCCGAGGACGCGAGGTGCTTGGTTGGTGGTCGCCAGATCCGCGAGGGGTGTTACCACCCCGACGTTTCGAGGTCTCGCGATCGCTACGGCGCTCGTCCCGTCGTTTTCGTACAACCATCAACGAGGCGTTCGCCGACGTGGTTTCCGGCTGCGCTGACCCCGCCCGTCCGCATGGCTGGATTAGCCAGGGGATGGCCGAGGCGTACGCGCGCCTCTACCGCCGGGGGCTTGCGCACAGCGTTGAGGTATGGAACGGCGATGGCGAGTTGGTCGGCGGCCTGTACGGAGTGAGCGTCGGAGGCCTGTTCGCGGCTGAATCGAAGTTCTACCGTGAAACCGACGCATCCAAGGTCGCAGTGGCCCGGTTGGTGGAGGAACTCCTTGCCGGGGCTGGCGATTCGGAGCCATTGCTCGACGTGCAGTGGTGCACGCCGCACCTCGCATCGCTCGGCGCGATCGAGATCTCGCGAGTCGACTATCTTCGCCGTCTCGAGCAGGTTGTCTCCGAATCGCAGCCTGCCGCATTCACTCGCGATGCAACCAGACTTTCGTCCTCGCCTCAGGCGCAGTAGGGTCCGGCGCCGGAACGCAAGGTACGACCCCCGATCGGAGGTGATTTGTCTCGCATTCGTCGTCACTACGTCACGGTCAACGGCGAACGCCAGGTGCAGTACCGCCGCGCCGGTAGTGGGCCCGCGTTCGTGCTCATGCACGAGTCGCCACTGTCCTCCCAGTCGCTCGAGCGACTGATCGAGGCGCTTGCAACACCGTTCACCGTGATCGCACTCGACACACCCGGCTACGGCGACTCCGATCCACTCGTCGGCTTCGAACAGACAGAGATCGTTGACTTCGCGCGGGCGGCAGGCGACACGCTCGATGCGCTCGAGGTCACGAGTTGCGCACTCTACGGCGCCCACACAGGCGCAGCGATCGCACTCGAATTCGCGGTCCTTCGCCCGGACACGGTGACCGCTACAGTGCTCGACGGCTTGCCCGTCTTTTCGCCCGAGGAGCGCGACTCGCTACTCGTCAACTACCTCCCCAAGTTCGAGGCGACCGAAGATGGGAGCCATCTCGTGAGCCTCTGGTCGCGCTATCGCGATCAGCACATCTTCTATCCGTGGCACGACCGGCGTATCGATGTACGCATGGACATTCCCATGCCAAGCGCCCGCCATCTCCACGATGGAGTCATGGATCTGTTGCGGGCCGGAGACGGCTACCGCGTCGCGTACGCCGCCGCGTTCCGTCACGAGCCGGCCGGAGCACTTGGCGCAGTCTCGATGCCGACAGCACTGGTCGCTCGCGAGGACGATCTGCTCGCAACTCATCTCGATCGGCTGCCCGCACTTGGCCCGCAGCTGCAGACGAAGCTGTTGCCGCGGGGCAAGGACGCGTGGGCCGGTTGGATAGGTGACTTCGCGTCCAAGACGGCACGAGACGACCACGACGCGCCGGCTGCGAGTTGGCGGCCTATCGCGGGGCGGCTCAGCTGCACGTATGCGGACACAAGCGCCGGCCAGCTCCATGTCCGGGGCAACCCTGCCGGAGACAAGCGTCCGTTGATCCTGTTCCACGCGTCACCGACGTCGGCTCGCGCTCTTCAGTCTCTGACCAGGGCATTGGCTGAGACCCGACCCGTGATCGCCTTCGACACACTCGGCAACGGCAACTCAGACAAGCCGCATGGCTATCAGCGTCCCATTTCGTGGGATCCTCGTGGCCCGCGAGAGCCGCACAATGCGGTTCAGCCCGAGGCGCCCTGGGATCACCCGGGAATCGGTGACTACGCCCAGGTTGTTGTCGAGGCACTCGACTCACTCGGCCTGGACGAGGTCGATCTCTATGGCTCGCATACGGGCGGTTCGATCGGAATGGAGGTCGCGATCGCGCTTGGTCCTGAGCGTGCACGCAACCTCGTAGTCGACGGCCTGGCGCTCTTCGATGCCGAGGAACGGGACGATCTGCTGGAGTACTACCTGCCACCGCTCGAGCCGCGATGGGACGGCAGCCACCTCGTGTGGGCGTGGAACTTCGCGCGGGCTCAAACCGAGTTCTGGCCCTGGTACAACCAGTCGCGCGACGGGATCCGCTGGGTCGACCCGATACCCGCGCACGCCCTGCATACCTGGGTCGTCGAGCTCCTCAAGAGCGGTCACACGTATCAGCTCGCGTATCGCGCAGCGTTCGAATATCCCGCGCAGGAGCGAATGCCGAAGGTTGAAACTCGGACGCTCATCGCGGCCGAGGCTGGTGACATGCTCGCCCCGTGCTCAGAGATCGGCGCGGCTCTCGCTCCGAACGCCGTAGCAGGGACGTTTCCCGACACATCTGCAGGCCACGTGGAGACGATTGTCGCCTTTCTCGACGCGGGAGCCTAGATCGTGGAGGTCACGATAGAATGGCCGGCGTGGGTCACCTCAGTCGCATAGCCCGGGACGATCTGCCAGTTGAGCTTCTCGAGAAGTACGACAACGGCATGGCTGAAGCCGGTGAGGCTGAGTTCATCGAGGCTGGAGCCAACGCACCTGAGGTACTCGACTGGTACTTCAACAGCTTCTACAAGCGCGTCTTTTACGAGGGCCGTGTCGATGTTCGAACCAAAGAGTTACTCAGACTCAAGCTCTCGAAGACGCACGGCTGCTTCTTCTGAAACAAGGTCAATACCGTCTCGGCGAGACGGGCAGGCTTGACCGAAGAACAGATCGACGCTCTCCTTGATGATGTCGACAACGACGTGTTTTCACCGAGGGATCGCGCGGTCCTGAGGCTCGCCGAACAGATGGACGTGACGAACACGCACGGATACGTGAGCGACGAGCTGCATGCCGATCTGTCGGCTCACTTCTCCGACGCCGAGATCTTCGAGTTGGGCATGACGATGGCCGTTCTCTGCGGGGTGGCCAAGTTCATCTTCTGTTTCGACCTCGTTACCCGCGAGGAGAGCTGCCCGGTTCGCCGACCCGCCTGACGTGGCTTCGCCGGACGCCGCTCTGGGTGGGTTCCGAGAGATTCGCCTGGCACTTGACGATCGAACGCTGCGCGCCTCCGAACTGACGGAAGCGGTACTTGAGCGTATCGGGCGCCTCGACGGGGAGCTCCACACACAGGTCGATCTCGATGCTGCGGGCGCGGTCGAGCGGGCGGCTCAAGCGGACGCTGAGCTCGACGCGGGCAAGCATCTGGGGCCGCTCCATGGCATTCCGATCGGGGTTAAGGAGACCATCGGAGTAGAAGGCAAGAGGTTCACCGGTGGCGCCTACGCATTCGATGGTCTGCGGGCGCAAGTAGACGCAACGGTGATCGCGCGCGCCCGGGCCGGCGGAGCGGTGATCCTCGGAATGCACGCGATGAGCGAGAACGCGATGGGCGGGATGATCCCCGACGGCGAGCGCGCAACAGGCCGCAACCCGCGTCACGCCGACTACGCGCCCGGTGGCTCCTCGAGTGGCACCGCGGCAGCCACTGCGGCGGGCTTTTGCGTTGTCGGGTTTGGTGCCGATGGCGGTGGGTCGGTGCGAAATCCTGCAGCCGCATGTGGCGTGGTCGGGTTCAAGCCGACGGAGCACCGATTGCCCAAGGACGGTTGCCACCCGTGGACAACGACCATGATGACGACGGGGGCGTTCTCACGCGATGTCGAGGGCGCCGCACGCGGGTTCGACGTGATCGCCGAGACGGATTCGCGGCTCGAGCGAGCCACTCCACCGCGCCTCGGGCTCCTGCGGCGTGACGATCTCGGCGAGCTCGACCAGGGTGTCGAGAACGCGCTGTCCGATGCGGCCGCGACATTCGCCGCGTCCGGTGCGACCGTGGTTGACGCGCCACCCGTCGATCTGGCCGTCGGCGACGCCTGGTTCGCCCGGCTGCGCGAGCTTGCACACGCTCACGTTCTACCGATGCTCACGAGCCCCGAGGGCTATTCAGCTGGAATGCGCGAGCTGATGAACAACCTCGACAGCGTGCCGGTCGACGCATATGTCGCATCGTTCGAGACCGCGGCGAAGCTTCGTGCTCAACTCGACGCAGCCCTGGACACGGTGGATGCCCTTCTTTTGCCTGCGAATCCGTGGCCTGCGATGCGTTGGGAGGAGTGGGCGTCGCCTCGCACCTTCGACTGGTATCGCTTTTCCTGGCCCCTCAACCTCAGCTGGCACCCAGGGGTCACGATTCCGTGGGCCCTCGATCCCCAGGGTCTTCCGCTTGCGTACCAGCTCATCGGACGCCTGAATCATGATGAGGATCTCCTGAGCGTTGCCGCCTGGTGCGAGGGACAGACGAGCTTCGATCGCGCACCCGTTCCCGCGTAGTCGTCTCGCCGGTGCGGGTTGACGCCCGCATCAGAGACGCACGAACGCTATGGCTCGCAACGGTCTTGCTCGAGCAGGCGCGGCCGACTCACCAACGTGTACTGCTCGGCGCCGATTCTCCACGGCGAGAGCTGTGTCGCAGGCCGGGCGACTTCGAGCACCATGTTCGCATCGGCGCCCGCGAGCGCGACGCAGCCCCGCTCGAGACGGGGATCCACGGAGATCGCGTCGGTCTCCAGCGGCCAAGCGATCTCGGTGCCGGGGGTTGATGTCCTGTGGCGCGAAATAGGGGAGCGCCCACACAACGATGTCGCCGATAGCGGGCTCTGTCCACTCAGTGACGGAGGCGGCGGCGGCGAATGCGGCTGAGACGATGCTCATCAGGTCGGCACGAGCGTCGGCCTGGTCAGGCGTCAATGCCGGGTCATCGGCAAACTCCTCGTAGAGCGCGTAGGCGGTAGCGAGGCGTCGCTCGCCGTCCAGAACAACCTCAATGGTGGTGCTGTCCAGATCAGTGACGCCGGGGAAGCCG
>JAUXJK010000321.1 GCA_030624785.1 Actinomycetes bacterium | reverse complement strand
TTGCCTCCAGTGCTGAGTCGAAAGGATCTCTTGTTGTGGTCCTGGGCCCGGAACCAGCACGCTCGTATGTCGCTTGCACGTTGCTCTCCGTCGTCGGCGAGGCCGATCTGCCAGCCCAGTACTTAGTAAGGTTTGGTGATGTAAGCTTACCTTACTAAGTACGATCCGCAAGAAGAACATTGCCAAAGCGACAAACGACACCCCCTCAGAACGACCGCGCGCGCCGCACGCCGCTGAGTGCGGCCAGGGTGCTGGAGAGCGCGATCGAGCTCGCCGACGAGGTCGGCATCGAGTCACTCACCATCCGCAAGCTTGCAAGCCGGCTCGGCGTGAAGCCGATGTCGATCTACCACCATGTCGCGAACAAGAACGAGATCCTCGACGGCATGATCGACCTCGTCTTCAGCGAGATCGACAAGCCCCGCACGGATACGGACTGGAAGACCGCGATCCGCCACCGATGCGTCTCGGCCCGAGCCGTTCTCGGCCGCCACGGTTGGGCGACCCCGTTGATGGAATCAAGGAAGGCACCCGGACCAGAGACGCTACAGCACCACGACGCTGTAATCGGATGCTTTCGGCGGGCCGGTTTCTCGATCGAGCTGACCGCCCACGCCTACGCCCTCATCGACAGCTTCGTCTACGGGTTCGCGATGCAGGAAGCCAACCTGCCCGCCACCAGTGGCGCAGAGCTGGCCGACCTCGCCGAGACGATCATCGAACCCCTGCCAGCCGCCGACTATCCGCATCTCGTTGAGCTCGCGAACGAGCACGTCACGAGACCCGACTACGACTTCGGCAACGAGTTCTCATTCGGACTCGAGCTCATTCTGGACGGACTCGAAGCCACAGCCACCCAGGCGCCCTAGCCGGCCTCGTGCCGGTCAGCCCCCGTCAACGAGCCCAGGGGTAGATACGCATGCGGCCGCCGTCGACGAAGAGAGTTCGTCCCGCCTAGAGTTGATCGTTGGGCTCGAGCACGATGACCGGAATCACGCGGTCGGTCTTCTGCTCGTACTCGGCGAAGGTCGGCCACACAACCTTCTGGCGGCTCCAGATCTCGTCACGCTCAGCGCCCGCAGCCTCGCGCGCGACGGCCCCCACCGTCTCCTCACCGAGCTCGATCGAGGCAGCGGAGTTCGCTCGAAGGTTGTAGTACCAGTCAGGGTTGGTCGGAGCTCCCGCCTTTGACGCGAAGATGGCGTAGCCGCCGTCAAGCTCCAGGTACATGAGCGGGTTGATGCGCTCCTTCCCGCTCTTCGCGCCGATGCTGTGAAGCAACAGCATCGGAGCACCTTCGAACATGCCGCCCAAGCGACCACCATTGGCCCGAAACTCCTCGATGATTTCGGCGTTGAACGCGTTCACGTTCTTCATATCGGTCATATCGGTTCCGTTCTCCCTCAGCACGGCTGACCGCCATCATCCGCCACGTGCCCGTCTTGGCCGAACCACGCCGGTTTGAACACTCCTGGTTCAGGTGACGTCGTTGTAGTACATGACCTGCGGTTGACCTTTGACGCCTGCTTTCTTCATTACCTCTTTGAGGTCCGGTGAGTCGATAAACGCTTGCAGCTTGCTGAGCTCGCCCTGAAGTACCGCACACACCATGTTGGGGTCGTTCACGTCCTGGAAGACGCGCATCTCTTGCAGACCTGCGCTGTCGCGGGCGCTTCGGTTCTCGTCGTATATCGTGCGCCATTGCGTATAGTCCTCGACCTCGCTTGCGACTACGACGTACGCCATCCGGGGTTCCTCCTGCATTCGCTGGTGGCCATCGGGTGCCGAGCTTAACTGAGCCAACGGTCGCGGTGCATCCACGAGCTATCGGTGTTCGCAACCGGTCGCGAGCTAGACGAAGCGTACGCTGCCGCGCTTGCCTCCCTACCCGACGACGTTCGACCAGCTGAGGGTGAGGGTCGCTGCAATGGAACGCGTTGGGGTGGCGAGGGCGAGTGGGAGCACGGGCTGGCCGACCCGGTGGCGGCCGCTTCTGCGCTTTGACGAAGACGACGCATTGATCGTTTGGAGCCACCGCAAGTTCGGGCAGGAAAATCGCGGGAACGCGCTGGGGATCGCGCATGAGGGCGGCGCCAACCACGCTCGCCTGTTCGACTGGTGGCAATTCTGGGTACACCGGATCGGGCTCAGCTCCTAGGCCTGCAAGCGGCGACGCACCTCAGCTAAGCGCCACGAGAGAGGGGATCGGCCGCGTTTCGGGCTCCTGCCGGCGCGTAGCGAGCGCTCTCTCCCAGTCCCTCGCCCGAGTGAGTTCCCTCCCCCATGCGAGTGAGATTCCTTCTCCCCCGTCTGTGCGATGACTCGCTCACCCCACAGAGTGAGTGGGCACGAACTCAACGCGGCCCCCCGGCGCTGCGGCTCAGACGACTGAAAGGAGGAGGGCGTGCAGCAGACGACTCTCCGTAGGACTGGCAAGGTCTTCATCGCACTCGTCACGATGGTTGTGGCCGTTGGCATCTCACACAGCGCGGCCGCTGGCGACGCTGCAGGACCGAAGCTTCACACGGACGACAACCCGAAGTGCGTTGATCTGGGTTACCAGGCCGGCTTCAAGCCAAATTTCGGTACCACCGGAGAGACGCCGCCGCTCGGCGCTCCCGTCACGCTGACGGACGGCACGCTCGAGGTCACGATCGAGGTCATCGGAACGACCAATACTGGTGAAGCTACCACGATCTCCTGGTCGTCGAACATCGGCGTCTACGCTGTCATCGTCAAGGGTGGCAGAAACGCCAATGAGTACATCTACGGCCCGCCCGCAGAAGCGACGAGTGGCAGCGGTTTGCAGACGCCGATCAACAGCGGTGGCAACCGGCCCGAGATCAGCCATCTCGAGTTCTGCTACGGCACCGGCGACGGCAAACTCGAGATCACGAAGACGGTCGAGACGCACTCGTACATCTCGTATGAGTGGAAGATCGACAAGACCGTCGATCGCAACGAGATCGCGCTCACGAAGGAGCCGACGAGCGATGCGACGTACACGATCGCGGTCACGCGTGGCGACGGCACCGAGTATGGGTGGCAGGTCTGGGGCGACATCACAGTGACGAACAACACCGGCTCGGATATCACGATCGGCTCGGTCACCGACGAACTCAGCGAGTTCGGCAGCCTGGACGTCTCATGTGGCGCGCTGAAGCTCCCGTTCGATCTCGAGGCGGGCGGCGCGT
>JAUXJK010000336.1 GCA_030624785.1 Actinomycetes bacterium | reverse complement strand
CTACCAGAACTGCGCCGCGAGATCGGCGGAAACGTCCGCGCCATCGATCCAGTGCACCAAGCTATCGTCCGAGTCACTGCGGGCTTTCCGGGCCTTGTCCACGAGGGCCTTGCCCCTGTCCGCAGTCGCTGGGTCCTCCAGCAATTCGAGGCCGCGCGCTTCGAGTTGATCGAGAAACGCGTCCATCCGATGGGCGGACGCACGGAGGGGATCGCTCGCCGGCAGGGCGCGGAGGCGGGCCACGATATCGTCGCGGCTGATCTCGTCAGCCATCACAGCGTCCTATCTCCCCACAGAGACCATCGCATGCGCTTCAATCACGATTGATCCGCTATCCTCGCCGTTATGGACGCACCTTCCGTCTGCGCCTCGTCGAGCACGGCGGGTCGAATGAGGATCAAGTGCTTCATTAGCGGCTGAACCGCTAGCGTAACCCGAACGACGGCTGTGCCGCGCAAGTGGGTAGAAAACAGTCGAACTATGCGCCGGGGTTCCACATGACATCGAGTCTGGCGAAAGCGTTGTCGCGAGACAGGTCCTTCCTCGTCACGATGATCGCCGCTTTCGCGGTCCTGGTCGTTGCCTGTGGCGGCGGCTCTGATGGGCCTGAGCCACCCACAGCGCTGGGAACCGACCGCCAGGTCGAAACCCAAGACGCGCGCGATGACGCGCCGCCGCCGACCTCGACGACATCGGACGCGGACGAGAGAAGAGCCGACGCGGACGAAGATGCGCGCGCGCCTTTGACTCCAGACGAAGTCTTCGACCGTCTCGCTCGCGCCATCGCATTCGTCGAGTCACCGGCGTTCACCGGAAGCGCGATATTGTTCGACGAACGGCATCTACTAACCAATGCTCACGTCGTATTTCCGTTCGAATCAGTTCGAGTCGTCTTCGCCGACGGCACGGAGATCCAGAGTGCCCAAGTCGTCGGAATCGATCTGCTCGCCGATTTAGCGGTGATCGAGATCCCGTCAGGCGTCGTACCGACGCCGCCGTTCGATCTGGCCGAGTCACCCGATGCCGCGGAGCTGCCGATCGGCACAGAGCTGTTCCTCATCGGTTACCCCGCGGAGACGGAAGCACTTCCCAAGCCCAGCATTACGCGCGGCATTCTCTCAAGAGTCCGAGAGTGGGACGCGCTAGACATTGCGTTCATTCAGACGGACGCAGCGATCGCCGGAGGCCAAAGCGGTGGCGCGTTGGTGTCACAATTCGGGGAGATCATTGGGATTTCAGGATTTTCGTTCGGAGGCGAAAATTTCGCTCTGGCGGCGTCAATCGCCGATTCCCTCGAGCGTGTACAGGCGCTCGTCGGCGGTGAGGACGTGGCGGGTCTCGGTCCGCGCTTCCTCAACGTGCAACCGTCCGCGACCGAAATCAACGGATTCCTCGCAGACACCTTCGATCGTGCAGAGTTTGTTTTCCAGGGGTCTGCAGGGCTATCAACGCGAGTCTCTGTTGGCAGTGATAGCGATGTGCAGTTCTTCGTTACCGGAGTCGATGGCGACTTCCCGCTGCTAGTCGACGATCTCTTTAGCGGCGTGGAGACCGGCCGATTCACCCCCATCAACAGCGTGCCGTACATCATCGTCGTCGAGCAGTTTGTCGACGCGGCGGCGCGGTTCCAGATCTCGTCCAACAGTCCGCTTGGCCGCTTTCGAGACCCCGACGCACGGCGCACCCTCTCGATCGGAGAGGCCTTGGCAGCAAACCTGGATTATCCAGGCGACCGCGACGTATTTCGCATCGATCTGGAACGAGGCGAGGCGATCGTCATTGATATTGACACCATTAATTTCGATCCGATTGTCACCGTCGACGCTCTTACTAACCCAGCAATCTGTGGGCCGCTCTCGATTGACGACGACAGCGGCGGCGGGCTCTTTGGTCTTAACGCCAGCGTGCACTTCGTCGCCCCGACAACCGACCGGTACATCGTGAGCGTGGAAGACGTCGCTCTGATCGACATCGGCGGCTATCTACTGACCGTGACGAGCGACTCGACCATCGCGGGAGCGTCACTTCCTCGGAACGATCTCTCGATCGCCGAATATCTCACGATCCTTCTGCGCATTGACGCGCAAATAGCCCGGGACGACAACCTACCGCTGGTGGCCGACGACGCGGTCGCAGCTCTCACCAGCGTCGTTCCGCCGCGCGAAGCGACGGTCCTTCACAAGTCACTCCTCGGGAGCCTTTGTGCAATCAGTTCTGGGATCGACCTCACTGACCCAGTCGTAGCCTTGCTACTGACGTTCGATTTCTCAGTCAGCGGAGCCGAGCTTCTCCGGCTGGCCGCGTCGGCCATGCGAGAGCGCGTCGACTCGCCGGGCGACGCCTACCTCGCGGCGGCTACCTCCTTCTTCGCCGACGGTGGCGCGGCCGTCGCATCATCCCTACTCGCCCTGGGAAATCTTACGACGGTCGGCACCGATGAAAGGGCAGAAGCCGTGCTGGCCATCGATGGACTCATCACCGCGCTCGAGGACGTGGTGACTAGGCTGCGAGCGCTCTCGCCGCCGGCTGACGTGGCCGGACTTCATCAGCGCCGGTTGGACTTGCTGGTCCGCACCATCGCAGTCGAACGCGCACTCCGCGACGGCATAGCCGGCTCTGACGTGACGCTTCTGCTCTCGGCAACCCTCGAAGCCCAGAACCTCACCGATCAAGGCGCGCTGTTCGCGGCAGAATGGGACGACCTGCTAATCGACGCCTTGTCCGAGTAATCTCCCCCGTAAGACACGCATCTACCCGGTACGTAAGAAATTGGAGGATCGTAGGCCGCGTCGGCACTTCCGTCCCCCTCGATGCCGATCCGCTATCCTCCCGCCACCATGGACGCGCCCCCAGCCAGTACGCCCGCACCCACGATGGCGTGAACACCGGCTATTGGACCGTGGGCGAGGGACTACCCCTCCCGACGGTAGACAAGGGATAGGTGAGATTTATGCCACGATCGCTGACCTGGCTCGGACTCATGGCCCTGCTCACGGTGCTCGTGGCGGCGTGTGG
>JAUXJK010000302.1 GCA_030624785.1 Actinomycetes bacterium | reverse complement strand
TGCCGCGAGGCCGCTTGGTGTCAAGGAGAATTCGCTAGCTCCGACATTCAGCGGGGCCCCCGCCCGCGCGAGCAACATCGGCTTGTATGGCGCTTCCGAGTTGCACGAATGCAATGACGAGAGCTAGCTCCGCCAATGCGCCGAGCAATAGAGTCCTCCGCCGTCGCATACGCCGTGTCCCTCCGGAGCCTGCGCATACGTATACGCGTCTCTGCAGCGATCGGATTGCGCAGCTCGCCGCCCCGGTTCGCAGCGCTGGCTGATGTGTCAGATCACGCGCGTCGCACGGCGAGCTAGGGCGCTCGTTGAGCGGGCCCGCATACGACAGATCTTGCGGCGGATTCTTCCCGAGTGCTGGGTCGGTGCCTTCCGGTTGGTATGGCGTGCCTAGCGTCGCGAGGGACAGGGGCGCATCTTCCTTGAGAAGCGCTCGTGCCATAACCAGGCGTTGAATAGATGGAGTTCCCTCCTCGAGCGCGTTGATGCGTGCTTCGCGGTAGAGACGTTCGAGCGGATACGGATAGTCGGCAAAGTAGGCCCGGCCACCGACCACATCGAGAGCTTTGTCGGTGACGCGCATCACCGTCTCGAGTCCAAGCAACTTCGCGATCGACGCTTCGATCGCGCAGGGCTCGCCGCGGTCAAGCTTGTCGGCGACGTCCTCCAGCACGAGTCGGAGCGCGTAGACGTCGCGCGCCATCTCCGCGAGCTCCGATTGAACCGAGGGCCGCTCAGCAATTGCTCGCCCAAAGGTCACCCGACGCTTTGAGAAATCGAGTGCGATCTCGAGGGCTCTCTCGGCCGTGCCGAGCGAGCTCGCGGCGACAAAAACCCGGCTTGGTTCGAGCTCACCAAGGAAAACGTTGAGGCCGTCTCCTTCGGCGCCGGCGAGGCTATCGATCGCGACCCGAGCATTCTCGAACCGCAAGACGCCGTGGTAGGGCCCGTTGTTGCCCATCATCTCGGGCATCTCCTCGATTGTGAAGCCGGGAGTGTCAGTCGGTACGACGAGCGCCGTAAATCCTTCGCGATCTCCAGCCGATCCGGTACGGCAGAACACCAGATGAAGGTCGGCGAACTCGGCGTTCGTGATGTAGTGCTTGGTGCCGTTGAGCACCCAGGCGTCGCCGTCGCGGGTAGCTGTCGCGCCGACGTCGAGGCCCGTCCCCGAATTTGGTTCCGTGATCGCGAACGTCATGGACGACGCTCCTGTGGCGATCGACGGCAGTAGCGACGCTTTCTGCTCGTCGGTGCCGAAGTGCGCGACGGCTCGCGCGCTCGTGTTGTGAACATGCAGGAGCACTCGCACGACGCCCGAGACCTTTGAGAACTCGGCCAGGAACGGAAGATACTGCCGAGCGCTTAATCCGATTCCGCCGAACTCGCGAGGCACGAGGAGGCCGAAGAGGCCGTGCTCGGCGAACTTCGGGAACAGCGATTCCCGGGGGAACGCGCCGTGTCGCTCGATCTCACTCGCGCGTGGCTCGAGCTCGTTCCAGAGAAAGTCGAAAACATCGCGTCTGTACGCCTCGTAGTCAGCTGCGCTCATAGGCGCAGAGACTACTTTCTCGCCTCGTCGGGTGGTGGGCGAGATCGAGCCCCCTGGAATGCTCCGAGCGCCTGCCCATCGTCGACGCGAAATGTGCGGCCCGTCGTGTGGTCGGAGGCGGCCGAGGCGAGGAACAGCAGTGTGGAGTCGAGGCTCTCTGGTTGCTGCAGTGCCTGTCCAGGAAAGCGGCCCATGATCTGCTGACCCGCCGGGCTGTCGAAAAACTCGGCGTTGATCTCGGTGTCCACGAAACCCGGTGCAAGTGCGTTGACCTGGATGTTCTTGCGAGCCCATTCGAGCGCCATTGCGCTTGTCATCTGCGAGATCGCGGTCTTGGTCATGCAGTAGACGGAGACTCCGGGCATCACGAAGTCTGCGAGGATCGAGCTGAGATTGATGATCTTTCCGTCGCCGCGCTCAGACATATGGGCCCCAACCTGTTGCGCGACGAAGAAGGCGCCCCGGAGATTCGTCCCGACGACCAGATCGAAGTCCTCGGGTGTCACGTCTCTGATGAGCCGATTGACAGTGAGCCCGGCGTTATTGACCAGGATGTCGATGCGGCCAGCCTGCTCGATAGCCCCGTCGATCGCCGACCCGATGCTTTCAACGTCTGTGACATCGAGTTCGACGACATACGCTGTGCCACCCTGCGACGCGATCTCTGTAGCCACCGCCTCGAGAGGCTCGCGCCGTCGCGACGCCACAACAACCGTCGCGCCCGCGCTGGCGAGTGTCTCCGCGAACTGCTTGCCGAGACCCTGTGAGGCCCCCGTAACGAGCGCCACCTTGCCGTTGAGCTGTTGGGTCATGTCCTCCGGGACCTCCGCTTAGTCGACTGCGAGCGGCAGCGTACAGAAGCCCTGCGCTTCAATACGAAACGTTCGGTTGAACTTGCTGTAGAGGTTCTCGAGACCGATCCAGGCGGTCAACTCCACGATCTCGTCTTCGGCGAAGACTTCGCGGGTTGCGGCGAACAGTTCGTCGTCGACATCGCGATCGCTTAGCGTCACCGCCTCTGCAAACGCAAGCGCGGTGCGCTCTCTATTTGAGAAGAGATCAGAGTTGCGCCAGTCGCCGACCTTGAGTGCCTTTGCTTCAGTTTCCTCTGCACGCAGCATCCCGGCCGCGTTCAGATCCTCTCAGAACGGGCAGCCATTGCTCTGGGCGACACGAACGCGCATGAGGTGAACGAGTCCCGGAGACAGGGTCGAATCGGCCTCGAGAGCACTGGCAAAACCCATCAGGCCTTGGAAGGCTCCGACTCTATGGGCCCAGATCCGGCTCGTGTTGAAGACGCCTCCGTCAGCCTCCTGCGCTTCCAGAATCTCTCTCTGAGCATCGTCAGCGTTCTCGGTTGTGATCTCAGTGATGCGTGCCATGGTCCTCCTCGGCCGGCGGCGTCCGTCGCTTAGGTGGCGCCGTCGGTCGTAGCCTAGAGGGCAGCCTGAACTTCACCCTTTCGGGGCAGCGGCGAATCACCCGGAAGGGGGTCAACTCCTCACTCCGTGAGGGGCACACTGAGCGCATGATGCAGATCGACACGCAACAGAATGAGTCGGGCACGATCGCAGTTCGTGATGGCGAAGGTCGCGACGCTCCGGTTCTCCGCACCGACGATGTGAGCTGGTATCTATCGCCTGGCTACGGTGCTCATCTCCACGCCTACGAGCTCGCAATGTTGCCGGTTGACAGGGGAGTCGCGTCTCCCACCACCGGCGCCGAGTCGGCATAGTTCAGCCGGCGCCGAGCGGCCTAAATTCACCGCCTGCCCGAGCGGGAGCGGGGGACGGCCGCCTAGCCGTTCCTTGGCCTCTAGCTTGTCGCTGAGCGGTGCT
>JAUXJK010000233.1 GCA_030624785.1 Actinomycetes bacterium | reverse complement strand
GTGATGACGTGCGCGGGCGCGACCCCGACCAACGTGGTCGCACGTAGCGGCGACGCGGTCGGATCGGTGGGATCGCCCTGCGACCCGACATAGTGATCCCAGAACCACTTCATGGCGACGATCGAGGGGCCGACAGCGTCGTTTTCGCGGTACGAGGCTCGATCGAGGTCGCAATCGACAACCGGAAATGCCAGCAGCTGCAGCGCCAGGTCGAGCCCGTGATCCCGAGCCCGAAGAGCAACCCCGGCGGCAAGGTTCGCTCCGGCCGAGTCACCACCAACGGCTAGCTTCCCCCCAGCGGCACCCAACGATTGGCCACGCTCGGCCAGCCACACCGTCGCGGCCCATGCGTCCTCGAGAGCGGCAGGATGTGCGTGCTCGGGTGCGAGCCGATAATCGACGGCCGCGACCAGACAGCCCGAGCGCGCGGCCAACGTACGACAGAGGCCGTCATGCGTGTCGAGGTTTCCAATCACCCAACCGCCACCGTGCATGTAGACGTACAGCGGTAGCCCCGTTCCGCCGCCGGGCGGCGTATAGACGCGAATCGGAATGCGCCCTCCGGGCCCAGGCAGCATGAAATCTACGACGGAACCCACCGGGTCAGCGTCACCAAACTGGGCGATATATCCAGGATGCATGCGCGTTCGCGCGCGTTCAGGCGTCAACTCGTCGACGGGGAACGCGCCCTGCGCGGCACTCTCCTCAAGATATTGAGCGATGTCTGGATTGAGAGGCATCTCGACCAGCCTACCTCGCTCGAGCCAGCATGTCCGCCCGGCGCGACCACGGTCGCGAACGGCACGTTCGCTAGGGTTCCCCGAGGACTGAATCGCAGCGGAGAACAGTGCGCAATCAACGGGAAGGGACCCAACAGATGACGAACAGCTTCGGAGCTCGCTCGACACTTCAGGTGGGCGAAACGTCGTACGAGATCTACCGGATCGACGCGCTCCAGTCGCAGTTCGACGTCGCCCGACTGCCGTACAGCCTGAAGGTCCTCCTCGAGAACGTTCTGCGTACCGAGGATGGCCGAGACATTACCGCGGCCGACGCCGAAGCCGTCGCAAGCTGGGTTGCCCGGGCCGCACCGAGCGCCGAGGTGTCGTTCACACCGGGGCGCGTCCTGCTCCAGGACTTCACAGGCGTGCCGGCGATCGTCGACCTTGCAGCCATGCGCCACGCCATGCGCGAGCTCGGTGGCGATGCCACAAGGATCAATCCCCTCCTCCCTGTTGAACTCGTGATTGACCACTCCGTCCAGGTCGACGAGTTCGGTTCGCGATTTGCGTTTGCCCGCAATACTGAGCTTGAGTTCGAGCGAAACCGCGAGCGCTACGCGTTTCTCCGCTGGGGCCAAGAAGCATTCGACAACTTCAAGGCGGTGCCGCCCGGAACGGGCATCGTGCACCAGATCAATCTCGAGTATCTCGCACGAGTCGTTGAAGCCCGTGAGATCGGTGGTGTCCTACAGGCGTTTCCCGACACACTCGTCGGCACCGACTCGCACACCACCATGATCAACGGTCTCGGCGTTCTGGGTTGGGGTGTCGGCGGAATCGAAGCCGAAGCAGCGATGCTCGGCGAGGCGCTCTCGATGCTCGTGCCGCAGGTCGTCGGCTTCAGACTGCATGGCGACCTGCCCGAGGGAGCGACAGCTACCGATCTCGTATTGACCATCACGCAGGTACTCCGCGAGACTGGCGTCGTCGGGAAGTTCGTGGAGTACTTCGGTTCCGGCCTTGTTGGGCTACCGCTCGCAGATCGCGCGACGATCGCCAACATGTCGCCCGAGTATGGGGCGACATGTGGCTTCTTTCCGGTGGACGAGGAGACTCTGACCTACCTTGCTCTCACAGGTCGCGATGCTCAGCAGATTGCGCTTGTCGAGGCGTACTCCAAGGAGCAGGGGCTATTCCATGATCCGAACGAGGCTGCCACATATAGCCAGGTAGTTGAACTCGACCTTTCGACAGTCGAGCCAAGCCTCGCCGGCCCCAAACGCCCTCAGGATCGCATCTCACTCAGCCACGCCAAGACCTCGTTCTTCGACTCTCTGCCGAGCCTCGGAGTAGACGACGGTGCGAGCAACGGCGTCGCGGCAAGCACCGCTGTTGCCGTACAGACGGATACCGACGCTTTCGATCTCAATCACGGGGCAGTCGTAATTGCGGCGATAACGAGCTGCACCAACACGTCGAATCCAGCCGTGATGGTCGCAGCCGGTCTGGTGGCTCGCAACGCCATCAAACGCGGGATGACGGTAAAGCCGTGGGTCAAGACCAGCCTCGCGCCCGGCTCCAAGGTGGTTACGACATACCTAGAGGAGGCCGGTCTGCAGAGCGACCTTGACGCTCTCGGCTTCAACCTCGTTGGCTACGGGTGCACCACGTGCATCGGCAACGCCGGGCCTCTGCCTCCGCCCATCTCGGATGCGATCGCGACGGGCGACCTCATCGCCTGCGCAGTCCTGTCAGGCAACCGCAACTTCGAAGCTCGCATCCATCCGGAGATCAGGGCGAACTACCTTGCGTCCCCCCCACTCGTCGTCGCATATGCGCTCGCAGGACGAATGGACGTCGACATCACCTCGGAGCCACTCTCGCAGGACAGTGAAGGCAATGACGTCTACCTCGCCGATCTCTGGCCGACACCGGCCGAAGTTCAGGAAACGGTCGCATCCTCCCTCAAGTCGGAAATGTTCTCGACCAGCTACGCGGACGTTTTCTCGGGCGACGCACAATGGAACAGTCTCGAGATCCCGACAGGCGAGCTCTACGACTGGCAAGACGACTCGACCTACGTACGCCGCCCGCCCTTTTTCGACGGAATGTCACGCGAGCCTGGATCGATCCCCGATATCACGGGCGCCCGCTGCCTCGTCAAGCTCGGAGATAGCGTCACCACCGACCACATCTCCCCGGCCGGCGCGATCAAGCCAACCGCCCCCGCGGGGCGGTATCTGATCGACCATGGCGTCGAGCCAGGCGAGTTCAATTCCTACGGCTCTCGACGCGGCAATCATGAGGTGATGATGCGCGGCACCTTCGCCAACGTGCGTCTTCGAAACGAGCTCGTGCCTGGCTCGGAAGGCACCGTCACGATTCACTTCCCGTCAGACGAGGAGGTCTCGATCTACGAGGGGGCTCTTCGCTACGCCGATGATGCAACACCGTTGATCGTGCTGGCCGGCGCCGAATACGGCTCAGGGTCGTCACGCGACTGGGCCGCGAAAGGCACGGCACTCCTCGGCGTCCAGGCGGTGATCGCCACATCGTTTGAGCGGATTCACCGCTCGAACCTCGTGGGGCTCGGCGTGCTTCCGCTGGAGTTCGCAGATGGCCAGACATCCGAAACCCTTGGTCTGACCGGTCGTGAGACATTCTCAATTGACGGCATCCAGAACGGCGACGCAAGCGAAGCGACCGTGACCGCGAGCCTCGCTGGCGACGAGGCAAAGCGTTTCAAGGTACGGATCAGACTCGATACACCTCGAGAGCGCGACTATGCCCGCCACGGCGGGATTCTTCCGTACGTTCTGCGTAGACTCCTCAGCGACTAGGCAACGGGGCCCTGGGCTCCGCCTGAGGAGCTAGACCCGCAAGCCGTATCATTGCCATGCGCCGAAGTGGCGGAATTGGTAGACGCGCTGGACTCAAAATCCAGTGAGGTTCGTCCTCGTGCGGGTTCGAGTCCCGCCTTCGGCATGCGTTTCTCAGTCGAGCGGGTGCTCGGCGTCAATCAGCTGGTGTACCACTCTCGAGAGTGCATCGGCATCTGCCGGAGCCTCGATCACAAGCGCATCGACCCCCGCGCGCTCGAGCGACGCGACATCATCTCGACCGTTGGGCTGAACCTCGACGATTACGAGCTTGCCCACGGGAATATCCGGGAGGAGCGCCAGCGTCCGAGTAAGCGGATCTCCATCTCCGCGCGCTCGCGGTGTCGCGACAAGAATCTCGGGCTCTAGCCGCTCCAGTGCATCCTGCAGTTCCTCTTCATCGCTCACGCACAGAGCACAGTCCAGCCCGATCTTGATCGCGTGCGCATATGCGGTCTCATTGCCGTTTACGAGCCCGGCTACGCGCAATGCCACGCCGTCAGCCCCGACCGCTCGAGCCTCGTCGAGTACCGCGTGCGTGACATCCTCGGGCCGTAGTACAACCGGGATGTCCGTCACTCCGCGCGCGGTTCGTAGATCGGCTATTGACTCGACAACGATCGCCTCTGCTCCGGCAGCCTCAGCGGCCGCTACGAGCGCTTCCGTCTCGCCCCGGACAATCGGGATGATCGAGATTCCGTCGCCTTCCGCG
>JAUXJK010000125.1 GCA_030624785.1 Actinomycetes bacterium | reverse complement strand
TCTCGTCGGTGAGATATTCGCCTATCTCGGCTACATCCTCGTGTTCTGGGGGACGACGCGGGCTGCCGGCGGCCCGAAGGTGCCATTCGGAGTCATAACGCACGGCGTCTTTGTCGCGTTTGGAGCGTTTGCCGCCGCCAATGCGGCTGGTGGTCTCGCAACCAACTTCTGGATATTGCGCGAAGCCGGCTCGACGACGCGCTCCGCCGTACGACGTGTGCTGACCCTCAACACCCTCCTCTACGCCGTGTTCGGAGTATGCGCCCTCGTGGTCGCGATCCTGGTCGTCACTGGTGTTAGCGACGCCCCACTGGGTATGGCCTTGCCGTGGCTGATCATCGTGCCACCCTGCGTCGCTCTCGGAATCTGGCTGAGCGGCTCCGACGTTGGTCGTCGGGCGGCCGATCGCATCACGCCGCGCACATCGGCCAGGCTCTTCGGCGATGCGGTTGCCTCAACGATTCTCGTGCGGCACATGGCAGCGTCGCCACGCTCGCACAAGGCCGCGCTCGTCGGGCCCGTCCTCAACTGGGGCGGAGAGATCGTCTGCCTGTGGGCTTCATTGCGAGCGTTCGGAGTCAATCTTGGGCTACCGCAACTGATCCTTGCGTACGCCGCCGCGTATGTCGTCACGCTCCTCCCGCTACCGGCGGGCGGCGCCGGCGCGATCGACGCGTCGCTCGCGTTTGGCCTGCACACGGTGGGCGTCGAGTTGGCGCCGGCGCTACTCGCAACGTTCACCTACCGATTCTTCAGCTACTGGCTCGAGATTCCACCGGCTCTCGTTGCAGTTTCGGCGCTGCCGCGGCTGCGTCGAAACCTTGCCACGGTACGCGAGGAGCACGACCCGACTCCCGACCCGGGACTCGCAGAACGAATGAACCCGGCCTGACGATCGTCAGGCCGGGCTCGAATGACGTCCCTGAGTCTGAACTCGCCGGGATCTGTGACTAGGCGGCCTCCGCCGCGACTTCAGCGACCGTAAGGCGCGCGAGTTCGATTTCCATCCGCCGCTCGCGATCTGCGCGGCGCCGGATGTCGTCGCGGGAACCATGAACTGCGACGACACGTGTGGAGCGCAGCTCATCCCATAGCTCGTCGATCCTGGCCGTGAGCTCTGCGATTGTCTCTGTCGCGGGCTCGCCCTGGCCGAGCTCGCGCCAGCGGCGGGTACGGCGATCGGTGAGATCTGTGATCTCGTTCTTGATCTGATCTATGCGTCTCATAGCAATTACCTCCTTCGCTGAACAACCTGCTCAGCGCCATAACTACGAAAAGTATAGCTGCCGTATTCAGCCATGGCAAGTTTCCGATATAGCCCACGCTGTCTCGCTCATTCCGAGTTCAGCTTCAACCCTGCGAGCAGATAGGTACAGGCGAGCGTTCTGTTGGGCGCAAAGCGCTCTCCGAGCACTCTCGCTCGTGTTTCATCGACAGGTTCTCCACCGGTATAGAAGCGCTCGAGGGCCCGCCGGACGGCAAGATCACCGGCCGGCCAAACATCCTCTCGCCCGAGATGCCGAGCGAGGAACCACTCGGCAGTCCATCTTCCGACCCCGGGCAGATCGGTGAGTGTCTCGACGACGTCCGCATCACTCAACCCCGCAAGGGCAGCAAGATCGAGGTCGCTCCCGGCGATCTCCAATACGAACCGTGCCTTGCTCCGAGAGAAACCAAGATCCCGAAGCTCGGATATCTGTACGCCGGCCAGGCGTGCGGCGATCGGAAACGCGTACACCGGCCCGTGCTTTTGTCCGAAGCGCTCGACGAATCGGTTGCGAACGGCGAGCGCTGCATGAAGAGAGATCTGCTGCGCGGTGATGGCGCTCACAATCATCTCGAAGGGATCCGGCACCAGGAATGGCCGCATGCCGCGCAACGACGCGATCAGCCTGTCGAGAACGGCGTCCGAGGCAACCTGCCGTTCGAAACCAGCGAGGTCGAACGTTGCACCAAAAACGTGGCTGAACATGCGGGTTTCGGCGAGCCCACCCTGGTCGACAGAGATGCCGCCGGCGACGGGGCGTGCCGAGACAGCGCGACCCGCAAAGCCTCGGACGAGCCTTTCGCCATCGATCACGTTGAGTCGATCCGGACCGAGCGCAGCCACCCGGGCGACGGTCTGTGAGAAGTCGAACGGCTCGGGAATGGCGACGAACACGGCGCAGCCTAACCCGCGATGAGCGGTCCGACGCGTTCATCGAAGGTTAAGCCGCTCTCAACATGTCGACGTGCATGCTTGGCCAAGACGTGAAACGCCAGATCCAACTCGGAGCGCTCATGGCCATCGCCGCGATCCTCTTGATCGCAGCAGGGTGTGGTGGCAGCGAGCCGCCTGAAGGGCCAGCATCGGCGCCCGAACCATCAGCCGAAGCCGCTCTCCTCGACGCGATCATCGGACCGAACGCCGAAGCCGACGCGGCCATCGAACAGATCCTGGCGGCCGGCGATGGCCGCTTCGTGGCTCCATTCATCGAGCTGCTGCGCATGCACGAGCTCGCCTGGATCCCGCGCGAGCGCCGCGAACCCAACGTGGCCGCCTTGCGCGAGCTAAGTGGTGAGGACTTCGGTCTGGACTGGGACGCGTGGGTCGAGTGGTATGGCACGACCGAACTCCAGCCGCCGCCGGGATTCACAGGCTGGAAAGGAGAGCTCCTCGGACGTATTGACGATGGCTTCGCCGAGTTCCTCCAGGAGGGCGCGCCCGCACGCGAGCGCATCGAAGAGGTGGTCTGGGGCGGTGTCGCCGTCGACGGTATCCCGGCACTGCATCAACCCATCCTTCTCTCGAGCGAGGAGGCGACGTACCTCACGCCAGAGGAGCCCGTGTTCGGCGTCTCGCTGAACGGTGAGTCGCACGCGTACCCGCTACGCATTCTCGACTGGCACGAGCTTGTGAACAGCACGATCGGCGGCGTCCCGATCTCTCTCGCCTACTGCACGCTCTGCGGCTCGGGCATCGCCTACGACGGGAGAGCGAGCGACGGGAATACGTACACGTTTGGCTCCTCGGGCCTGTTGTTCCGCTCGAACAAGCTGATGTACGACCGCGAGACCCGCACGTTGTGGAACCAGTTCACCGGCGAGCCGTCGTTCGGCCCATTGGCGGGCACAGACGTCACCCTCGAGCGGCTGCCAGTCGTGCTGACGAGCTGGCAGGCCTGGCGCGAGCAACATCCCGATACGCGCGTACTGAGTCTCGAAACGGGCTATGCACGTCCGTACAGTCTCGGCGCGGCCTACGGTCAGTACTTTGGCTCGGACGACACGCTCTTCCCGGTGTGGCAACGACGTGACGATCTCGACACGAAGTCACGAGTCTTCGGGCTCGAGGCAGACGGCGCAACAAAGGCCTATCCGCTCGCGACGCTCGTGGAGGAGCAGGTCGTCAACGACGCACTGGCAGACGAGCCGAATGTGATCATCGCAGCGCGAGGAACGGTCGAGGTCTGGCCAGACGGCGCGACCTATGAGGCGGGTGGTGAGGTGCGCGCATACGAGCGGGCAGACCACTCGTTCGTGCCCGGCGCCAACGAAGATTCACTCACCGACGAGAATGGCGCCGCGTGGCAAGTGACGGAGGATGCTCTGGTCGGCCCCGATGGCGAGCGGCTGGAGCGGCTCGCAGGCCACCTCGCCTACTGGTTTGGCTGGTACGCGTTCTACCCGCGAACGGAGATCTACGAGGGGACGAGCACGGCGCGAGCTTCGACCAAGCCTGCCAGCACGGTCGTCAAGGACGCTTCAGGAGCCATCGTCCAGTAGCCGAGCGGCAGCGTTCCTCCGCCAACCCCAAGCAGCGGTACGAGCATGAACTCGGCGAAAGCACCGTCGCACGTGGCGCCCGCCGCGCCGGGGCTCCTCGCCGCGAAGCTACTCTCGCCAATGATGCCGAGTAGAGGTACTGCGCCTGTCGTGTTGGCTGGGTTGCTCGCGGTCGCTGTTGCGGTGGCGTTCGCCGATAGCTCGATCGTCGTCCTGGCGCTACCGGAGCTGTATACGGAGCTGGACACCACGATTCCAGGCGTCTCGTTCGTCGTCACGAGCTACAACCTCGTGGTCGCGGTGGGAGCGTTCGTATTGCTCCCATTGACGCGCAGATTCGATGCGCGCCGCCTTTTGCTCGTCGGCCTTCTGGTGTTCGGAGGCGCATCGATCGGCTGCGCCGCATCGGACACGCTCGAGCTCCTCATCACGTTTCGAGCGATCCAGGGCCTCGGAGCCGTCCTCCTGCTCATCGGGTCACTCCCGGTGCTGATCGCGCTGCTGGGAGACACGCGTCGCGGCATCGCACTGTGGACGCTCGCCGGAACGCTCGGCGCGGCGCTGGGGCCAGCGCTCGGCGGCGCGCTCACCCAGGCGTTCGACTGGCGCTCAATCTTCATCGTGCAGGCACCTATCGCGTTTCTCGCCTTGCTCGCAACACTGCAACGTCACCAACAGGCCATCACGCTGGCCGAGCCGACCAACCGAGCAACACCGGCCCCGGCCGCGAACACCGCACTCGGCCTGCTCTTCGGGGCACTCGTCGGTGCACTCTTCCTCGGCGTCCTCCTGCTCGTTGCGGTCTGGGGGCTCTCGCCGATCGCGGGCGCGGCAGTGGTCAGCGCACTGCCCATCGGCACCCTCGGAGCCCGCTTCCTGAGCCAGCAGGTGAGTCCTCGCCTCGGCACGATCTGTGGTGCTGTTCTGCTCGCGCTCGGCCTGGCCGGGCTCGCGCTACTGCCGTCGACTCAGATCGTCTATGCCGCGCTTGCCCTCGGCCTGTGTGGCGTAGGTCTTGGTCTCGCCGTGCCCGCGCTTTCAGACGCGTCGATCAGCGTCGAGCACGGGATCGTACGTAGCAGCGCCTGGTCGATCGGCTCCCGCCATGTCGGGCTCGTAGCGGCGCTCGTGCTGATCGCGCCTCTGCTCGCCTGGGAGCTCGAACGCGGCGGACAGCAGGCGACGCTCGCCGGCACCGCCGAGATTCTGGACGCGCCCGTTCCGTTGACGCAGAAGGTGCCACTCGCCCTCGATCTGAGAGACGAGTTCGAACGCACGCCACGTGGCCAGGTGCCCGACCTCGACGCCGCGTTCGCCAATAACGTAAGCGATGATGCGCCGGGCATAGCGGCCTTGCAGGAGTCGCTCCTCGGGACGATCGAAGACGTGATGACGCGAAGCTTCCGCAGCTCGTTCGCACTCGCGGGGCTGTTCTCGCTGCTTGCGATCATGCCGATGGCTTTCGTCACGTACGTCCGTCGAAGGGACACGGCGTGAGACGCACGGTTGGCGTACTCGCTCTCGCCGCACTGCTGATCGGTGGCGTCGCGCTCATCGTCGTCGAGCTCACACAGGGTGCGCGGACGTATGGCGAGGTCGAGCTGCAAGACTCGTGCGAACCTCGAGCTCAGTTCCAGGGTGAAGGGATTGAGGGCACGCTGCAGCGCATCGCCCTGGATGGCATCGATGGAGCGGCCTGCTCGCTCGAGCTCGGGCGCGAGGAGTTCGTCCTCTCGTTCGTTCCCGACGTCGCACCCGAAGAGGTCGAATGGACGGACGAGGTGATCGTTGACGCCTTGCGCGGCGGGTTCAGTCGGGCGATCGATGAGGCCGAGGGTCGCGGCACGCTGAGCGGGCTACCAGCTGACGTACTCGAGGGAGCGTTGGATCGTGCTCCGCTCGAGTTGCTCGTCGATGGCGGTGGAGGTATCGCCGACGCCCTCAGCGAAGCCGAGAACCCGATCGATCCCGATCTGCTCGGCGAGGACATCCGAGAGGCGCTGCTCGCGGCGATTCAGAACGCCCAGGACGATGGCTCACTCGGCCGCGTGCAGGCGTTTGCGCTTCGGGAAACGGTGGAGCGCCTGCCTGTCGCGCTCTTCACCGACATCGGGTTGTCGATCGCCGACACGCTCTCCAACGAGCCGTTTCCGTGGGATCGGGAAACGATCATCGACGCTGTCCGCACGGGCATCATCAAGACGATTGACGAAGCTGAGGAGAACGGGACGCTCCCCTCCTTCGTCGCCACGCCGCTCCGCGAGATCGTGCGGCGCGCTCCCGTGTCCCAACTCATCGACGTTGGCGAGACCATCGCCGGCGTGCTCGACTAGAGATCCAGCTCGGCTAGGCGGGGCCAGTATCCGCGGCGTGACGCGGGTCGAAGGGCGTGTCTGGACAGACGCCCCACAGACCCGTCTTGTTCTCGTTCGCGAGAGTTGCCTCTTCGAGCAGTTCGGTCGCGAATATCCCTTCTACTCCGTCGACAAACCACACGGTTGCGGCACCTCGTCGTACAAGCTCGATGTTGACGTTTTCACCATCAACAATCACGTAGCGCACCAGGCGTCCGAACCGATCCTCCTGATCAAGCAACGGGTCGGCAACGAGGAGTATCTCGGTGCCCTGCTC
>JAUXJK010000294.1 GCA_030624785.1 Actinomycetes bacterium | reverse complement strand
TTGATCTCCGGCTGTCCGAACCTAGCGCTCGACGACGCGAGCCGAATGTCACATGCGAGAGCCATCTCACAACCTCCGCCAAGCGCAAATCCATTCACAGCAGCGATGGTCGGTTTCGGCATGGTCTCAAGCATCTGTC
This sequence comes from Actinomycetes bacterium, assembly GCA_030624785.1. Classification (GTDB taxonomy): domain Bacteria; phylum Actinomycetota; class Thermoleophilia; order Gaiellales; family Gaiellaceae; genus JAUVPB01. The sequence continues at coordinate 3,379 of JAUXJK010000294.1, read as the reverse complement.
CGACGGCGTGGCCGCGCACGCTCCACTCGCGCGCTCCGAGCACGTCGAGATCGCGCATGTACCGGATGTCAGCACCCGCGGCGAACGCCCTCTCGCCGGCACCCGTCAGCACGAGCGCCCGGACATCCTGGTCGCCCTGTAGCGCTGCGACGGCATCGTGGAGCTCGTCCAGGTGGTCGACATCAAGCGTGTTGAGCGCCTCCGGACGATTGATCGTGACCAGAGCGACCGCTTCCCGACGTTCCACGTCAATGGACATGTATGACTCCTCTCTAGCGAGATTTGTCGCCGCTCACGGTGTGCCTCGGGCCTCCCTAGATGCCGTTGGCGACCGAGATCAGGCGGCTAGCTTCTCGTTCAGAAACGTGATGATCTCCGACATCGATGCACCTGGAGTGAAGACAGCGGCAACACCGGCGCCCTGCAACTCGTTGGCATCATCACGCGGAATTGTGCCACCAACCAAAACGAGTACGTCCTCGGCTTCGTGGGCACGTAGTCCCTCAACGACCTTGGGCACCAGCGTCATGTGCGCGCCCGAGAGTATCGAGATTCCAATCGCGTCGGCATCCTCGTCAACCGCGGCCGCGACCACCTGCTCAGGCGTCTGGTGCAACCCGGTATAGATGACCTCCATGCCAGCATCACGAAGCGCACGTGCAATGACTCTCGCTCCGCGATCATGTCCATCAAGACCGATCTTGGCTACTACGATTCGATGCGGTTTGTCCACGAGCGCAGTATAGATCGATGCAGCTGGACATCATCGGAGCATCACCGGCCTGGCCGAATCCTGACGAGGCGCACGCTGGCTACCTCGTAACCGGACACGATGGACGGCGAATCTTGCTCGACTGCGGTCCGGGCGTCCTCTCCCGACTCAGAGGTCGCGATCTGCTACCCGTCAACGCAATCGCCATCACGCACCTCCATCTCGATCACTGGGGCGACCTCGTCCCATGGTGTTGGCTTCACCGCGGTCTCGCCGAGCACCGCGGAGACAAGCCCGAACTCTGGCTTCCACCCGGCGGACGCGCTGCTCTCGCCACCTATGGCGAGCTGTTTGGTCGCGCGCCGATGTTCGACGACGCGTTTGCTGCAAGCGAGTACAGCCCGTGGGGATACTTCGAGACAACTGGCGTCAGGGTTCAGGCCATTCCGGTCGCACACTTCGGTGCGGCGAGCTTCGGATTCCGCGTAGTGGGCGACGCAACGCTCGGATACTCCGGCGACACGGCACCGTGCGAGGCTCTTCATGACATCGCACGCGAGGCCGATCTGTTCCTCTGCGAATCGACGCTCGCCGAGCCATCCGAGGATGCCAACCCGCGAGGTCACATGACAGCAGCCGAAGCACGTGAGGCGGCTGGCTCGACCCGACTTTTGCTGACCCACCGCCCACGTGAGCTCGGTCCCACAGACATTGCGCCGGTAGCAACTGGCGGAATGCGGATATCGCTGTAGCAACCAGGGGCTGGAGGACTCCACTGTCAAGCCGATAACGACTGACAGCATGAGTCACCCGGCCTGCCTGTTCTGTACTGCACCGCTGCGGAGCACCGTGGTCGATCTCGGCATGAGCCCGCTTTGCGAGAGCTTCCTCACCGAAGACTCCCTCAATCAGATGGAGCCCTTCTATCCCCTCAAGGCACGAGTATGCGAGAGGTGCTTCCTGGTTCAGCTTGAGGAGTACGTCTCACCAGAGGAGATCTTCTCGGAGTACGCCTATTTCTCGGGATACTCGGACTCATGGGTCGAGCACGCTCGTCGCTACGTGAGCATGGTGATCGATCGGTTCTCGCTCACGACGGATGATCCGGTGGTCGAGCTTGCGTCAAATGACGGCTACCTGTTGCGGCACTTTGTCGACCTGGGCCATCGACCGCTCGGAATTGAGCCGGCGAGGAATATCGCCGCGTCAGCGAACGCCGCTGGTATCGAAACGATCTCCGAGTTCTTTGGGCAGGCTCTGGCGGAGCGACTCGTAGCCGAACGCGGGCTTGCACGCCTCGTGATTGGGAACAACGTGCTCGCCCAGGTGCCGGACATCAACGACTTCGTCGGCGGGGTCAAGACGCTACTGGCTCCAAACGGAATCGCAACGCTCGAGTTTCCGCATCTGGCGAAGCTCATCGAAGGGAACCAGTTCGACACGATCTATCACGAGCATTTTTTCTACGTCTCGCTACTGAGTGTGCATGAGATTTTCGCGTCTCACGGGCTCGAGCTCTTCGATGTGGATGAACTCGCCACGCACGGGGGCTCGCTGCGAATCTACGCCAGACACGAGAGCGCGAATGCCCTCCCTCAGAGCGGTCCCGTCGCGGATCTCCTCACCAGAGAGAAGGCGAGCGGTCTCGGCGACATCGCCGCCTATACCGAGTTCGGTGCGCAGGTCGAGCGGACGAAGAGAGATCTTCTCTCATTCCTGATCGACTGTCGATCGAGAGGACAATCAATCGTTGGCTATGGAGCGCCAGGTAAGGGCAATACGCTCCTCAACTACTGCGGCATCGGCACCGACTTTCTCGAGTTCACGGTCGACCGCAATCCGTACAAGCACGGACGCTACCTCCCGGGAACCCACATTCCGGTCAGACCGGTCGAGGAGCTAGTCAAACGGCGCCCAGACGTCGTATTGATTCTGCCGTGGAACCTTCGAGAGGAACTCGTCGAGCAGCTTGCCTACGTACGTGACTGGGGTGGAATCTGCATCGTGCCCATTCCCCGCGTCGAGGTTGTTCTCTCGTAGAGATAGCGTCGCACGCGGCACACGGGCGGGCGACAGACCCGGCTAGCGGTGCTGCGTCGCCCACTCGTAGGGAATGTGATTGTTGTGCGGATCAAGGCGTCGCGTCCGGGCGGGATCATGCGTATGCGTGGCGCAGTTCGCCACGAGCGCGTCGGGAGCGCTGATCCCTTTGAACCCGACCCAGAGGCCTGGCGGAATGACTGCCAGCGAATAGTCGTCCGGACCCAGAAAACGTTCGACAAGAGCTCCTTGCGTCGGTGACTCCCCTCGCTCGTCATAGACGACCAGCTTGATCCTGCCCGTGACACACGCGTAGTTCAGCGTCATGTCGTCGTGCTGATGCCATCCCTTGACGACGCCCTCGTAGACGGTCGAGAAGTAGATCTCGCCGAATGTACGAAAGTGGGAGTCATCCGAGCGAAGCATGTGCAGAATCGTGCCTCGTTCGTCTGGGATCCGGCGGAGTGGAACGATGCTCAGATCGTGGATTGCGGTCTCATGTATGGCCATCGTGTCTGCAGAAAGGTATCGGCGCGAGGACATCGTCTCCGGAGCCGCGCGCATCGTGCGGGCCTCGGACGCCTGGGCGGCTGCCTACTCTTCGCTGCGTAGCATCTTCAAGCCGGT
>JAUXJK010000133.1 GCA_030624785.1 Actinomycetes bacterium | reverse complement strand
ACCCGATGACGAGGTGTTCACCGTGAGGTCTTCCCCGCTGGTGATCAACGGCGGGGCGGTCGACCTCGTTGGTGCAGTTACGACACGGGTTCACTTCGGTGGTATCGAGACGTTGATCGTTGATGGAGCCGCTGGCGCAGACACATTGCTCGGGCTCGATGCGAGCGCGGTGCAGGACCTGAGCGCAGTCGAGTTTCACGGTGGCGCGGACGATGATCTGATCGGTCTGGACAACTGGGCGGGTGCTGCCGCAACGGCGCTCGGTGGCGCAGGTGCGGACACCCTTGCGGGTGGCGCCGGGCCTGAAGTGCTTGTTGGTGGGCCTGGCAACGATTTCGTCACCGGTGGGCGAGGGAATGACGTGACCAAGTGGTCGATCGGAGACGGTCGAGACACGCTCATCGGAGGTCTCGGTCAGGACACGCACATGGTCTTCGGGGGCCCTGAGCGAGACATATTCACGGTTGACCTTCGCAAGGAGGGCGCGGCCGCGGGCTTCGTGAGGATCTTGCGATCAGGTAGTCGCACGGGCGACCTTTTCGACTTCGATCGCGTCGAGCTGCTTCTCGGCGATGGCAGCGACGCTGCTCTGATCACCGAGAGCTTCTCGGCCTTCACGTTCGGGGTTGTGGCAATCGACGGCGGCGCCGGCGCAGATTCGATGACCGTGCGGGGCACGACTTCAGCAGACAAGTACACGCTGCGCTCAGTGGGCTCGGAGATCGAACTCGAGCGTGGTGAGGCCGCAACGTACGGGGTCGAGTTGGCGGCTACCGAAGAGATCGACATACGGACGCGCGCAGGCGCGGACACCGTCGATGCGAGCGGCATCTCCGCCGGTGTCGACTTCGAGGCCTTCGGCGGACGTGGCGCCGACACGCTCACAGGGGGAGCGGGTGGCGACGGGCTCGTGGGCGGCCCTGGCAAGGACGTGCTTCGAGGCAAGCAGGGCAACGACCGAATCTTCGGGCAACGAGGTCGTGACACGATGCTTGGAGGTTCCGGTGCCGACACCCTGCACGGTGCGGCCGGCAAGGACGTCGCCAGCGGGGGGTCGGGAGCAGACAAGGTAACCGGCGGCCTCGGCGCTGACCTTCTGCGGGGCGGCAAGGGCGTCGACACGCTGGACGGTGGTAGAGGCGGGGACACCCTCGTCGGGAACGCGGGTAACGATCGATTGTTCGGGCGCCGCGGCGCGGACATCTTGCGCGGCGGCGTTGGTGCAGACACGCTAGACGGCGGCTTCGGCTTCGACGTCGCACGTCGTGTCGACACGACGCCTGGTGTCGCCGATCTCCTGCGGCGCATAGAGCGAATCGAGTAGCCGGGCCGCGGGCCCGGCTTGCTGGTTGCAGCGGTGCAACTCGCATAGAACTGCGACGGAGCGCTATCCCAGCTGAGCGCCGAGGCCGCGACGGCGTGTGAGCATGCCCGAGCCGAGGCCAATCCCGAGCAGCACAAGCCCGAGCCCGAGGAGTGCGTTGAGCGTTACGGGCTCATCCAGGATGAGCGTTCCGTAGATCAGGGCGACCGGTGGTACGAGGTACGCGATTAGTGACGAGCGAGTCGATCCAAAGAGCGGCAGCATCCTGTAGTAGATGATCTGCGCAAGTGCGGTGCCGAAGACGGCCAGCGCTACCACGGCGCCAATCACCTTCCAGCTCGGCGCGCTCGATGGAGCTTCCACCGCCGCCCACGGGAGAAGCAAGAGCGCACCTCCCAGGGAGGTGGCGAATGCAACGAGGATTGGCGACACCTTGTCGAGCCTGATCTGTGTGTAGAGCGTTCCTCCGGCATACAGGAACGAAGCCGTCGTCGTCGCAATGATTCCAACGACCGCGGGCAGGCCACCGACTGGGTTGACACCGGCGAGAACGCCTACTCCGGCCAGGCCGAGCAGAATTCCCACCAGACGCGCGCCCCGCACTCGTTCGGTGGGCTGAAATCGTGCCGCGAGCAGGACAACAAAGATCGGCACAGTTGCGACGGTGATCGCCGCGATGCCCGAGTCAACCCGTGTCTGGCCCCAGCTGATCAGGGTGAAAGGAACGGCGGCGTTGAGGAGCCCGAGAATGAGTGCCGAGCGCCAGATACGTTTGAGGCCACGGTAGGTCTCGCCGATGCCCATTCGCGCCACGAGTACACCCGCGAGAAGTGCGCTGGCCAGAAGTAGCCGGATCTCCACCAGTGTCGCCGGTTCGAGCTCTTCGATCGCGATCTCGATGAAGAGGTACGAGGCGCCCCACATCGCTGCGAGCGGGAGGAGGTGGCTGCCGTACGCCAGGGAGTCGCGGTCGGAGCTCACTTGCGGAGGCTAGCTGCGTCGCGCTCTTCGACAGGGCCCGACAGGTCAAGCGACTAGAGTGGTCGCGCCGGTGCGACGCCACCTCTCGTTCTAACGCGGTTGACAGCCTCTACACAGCAGCCACTGCACCGAACTCTCGGCTTGACCGACGGTGAGTTCGACCGCATCAGCGAACTGCTCGGCCGGGTCCCGAACGACTTCGAGCTCGCGGTGTTCTCTCTCCTCTGGTCGGAGCATTGCGGCTACAAGCAATCGGCGCGCCTGCTGGGGCGCTTTCCGTCGGAGGGCGAGCACGTGCTGCAGGGTCCCGGCGAGAACGCTGGTGTTGTCGCCGTTGGTGACGGGCTAGCAGTCGCTTTCAAAGTCGAGAGCCACAACCACCCGTCGGCGGTCGAGCCGTTTCAGGGCGCTGCGACGGGCGTTGGCGGCATACTCCGCGACATCGTTGCCATGGGGGCGAGGCCGATCGCGCTCCTCGACTCGATTCGGTTTGGCGACCTCGAGCAGCCGCATCAACGGTGGCTCTTCTCGAACGCCGTCGCCGGCATCGGCCACTACGGCAACTGCGTGGGCGTGCCCAACGTTGGCGGCGAGTGCGTATTCGATCCGGCCTACAAGGACAACTGTCTCGTCAACGCGATGTGCGTGGGCTTGCTGCCAGCCGACAGGGTCACACGCGCAACGGCAAGCGGTCCCGGAAATCTCATCGTCTTGTACGGCGCAACGACGGGTCGCGATGGAATCGGTGGCGCCAGCGTGCTCGCGAGTCAAGAGCTTTCAGATGAAGCCGCTGACAAACGGCCAACGGTCCAGATCGGTGACCCGTTCATGGGAAAGAAGCTCATCGAAGTAAGCCTCGAGCTGGTTGAGCTGGGGCATGTGGTCTCGTTGCAAGACCTCGGGGCAGCGGGTCTGGCTTCGTCTCTGTCAGAGATGGCCGCGCGTGGAGGCGCTGGCGTCGACGTTCATCTCGATCGCGTCCCACAGCGAGAGGACGACATGGTTCCTGCCGAGCTGATGATCTCCGAGAGCCAGGAGCGCATGGTTGCGGTCGTCGCACCGGAACAGCTCGAGGCTGTACAGGCGGTTTGCGAGAAGTGGGAACTAGCATCGGCCGTCCTTGGAGAGGTGACCGACTCAGGACTGCTCCGGTGTTTCTTCAACGAGACGGAGGTCGGTTCGATCCCGGCGACTCTTCTCACGGACGCACCGCGATATGACGTTGCGCGAACCCCTAGGGCTCGGGTGGAGCGCGTTGACCAGAAGGCTCCAACGGAGGCCTCTCCCGACGATCTCCTCCAGCTCATGGGGTCACAGAACATCGCGAGCCGCGCCTGGGTCTACGAGCAGTACGACCAGCTGGTGCAGTCGCGCACGGTTCGTCGCCCGGGTCTCGATGCGGCCGTCTTGTTGCTCTCGGGGAAGCGTGGACTGGCGGTGTCTCTGGACGGGTCCGGCCGCATGGCGCGGCTCGATCCGCGTATCGGTGGGTCGCTCGCTGCGCTCGAAGCCGCGCGCAACGTTGCGTGTGCTGGCGGCCGCCCGATCGCGATGACGAACTGTTTGAACTTTGGAAACCCCGAGAAGGCAGACGTCGGCTGGGAACTTGCGGAGGCGATCGAAGGGATCGCTCTGGCGTGCGAGGCTGTGGATGTGCCGATCGTTTCCGGCAACGTTTCCCTCTACAACGAGACCGATGGCGAATCCATTCATCCGACGCCGGCCGTCGGATGTGTCGGTCTCGTGGCTGATGTCCATCAGGTACCTGGCCGCTGGAATGAGGGCGACATCGTCATGCAGCTCGGGTCAGGGGCAACTCGGCTGGACGGGTCGGAGTACGAATCGGTATGCGCAGGAATAAGCGGTGGCGAACTCGCGCCGCTCGACCTCGCGGGCGAGGCGGCACTTATCGAAGCGCTGTGGCGCGTCGCGCCCAATGCGTCGTTGCTGCACGACGTTTCGCTCGGCGGGCTCGGTGTCGCACTCGCCGAAAGCGCGATCTTCTCGGGGATGGGCGCCGAGCTGGATCTGAGTTGGGATGCCGTGACGCTGTTCGGTGAGGGCATCGGTCAAGCCGTCGTTGCGTGCTGCCCAGAACAGGTAGCTGGGGTTCAGGCGCTGGGCGTTCCCAGCAAAGAGATCGGACAGGTCGGCGGCGGTTCGCTTCTCGAAGTCGAGGTCAACGAGCTAGCCTCGATGTATGCGGGTGGTCTCCCCAAGGTGATGACCAACTAGACGTGTGCGGCGTATTCGGCATCTACGCGCCTGGTCGCGACATCGCGCGGTTGACCTACTTCGGGCTCTACGCGCAGCAGCACCGAGGCCAAGAGTCTGCAGGAATCGCCACCTCGGATAGCGGCCAGCTCGTGACGTTGCGCGACATGGGTCTCGTGGCACAGGTGTTTGACGAGGCGCGCCTCCGGGGTCTCGGTGGTGAAGCCGCGATCGGCCACTGTCGCTACTCGACTACGGGCTCGACGCACTGGGTCAACTCACAGCCCATCGTGCAGCACGGCAAGGCTCGCTCGGTTGCGCTTGGTCACAACGGCAACCTGACGAATACGGCTGCGCTGCGCGAGCAACTCGTCGAGCGTGGCATTCGGCTTTCCTCTACATCGGACACCGAGGTGATCGCGGCGCTCATCGCCCACGATGAGCGCCCCCTAGAGGAAGCGGTCGCCGCCACGATGGCCCAGATCGAAGGAGCGTTTTCGGCCGTCGTATTGAGTGAAGGAAAGCTCGTTGGCTTTCGCGACCCCGACGGGATACGGCCCCTCGCTGTTGGTCGACTCGAAGACGACTGGCTGCTCGCTTCGGAGAACTGTGCATTCGACCTCATCGGCGCCGAGACCGTGCGGGAACTCTTGCCTGGCGAGATGGTGACGATCGACGCCGACGGATGCCGGAGCACGCAGGCGGAGCAGGCAGCTGAGAATCAATCTCTTTGCATATTCGAATACATCTACTTCGCGCGACCCGATTCGACTCTCGGCGACGTCGAGCTGCACGGAGCCCGCGTCCAGATGGGGGAGCTGCTTGCGGGCGAGGCACCTGTCGAGGCCGACATGGTGATTCCGATTCCTGATTCAGGTACGCCTGCCGCGATCGGCTTTGCTCGCGCCAGTGGCATCCCATACATGGATGGTCTCATCAAGAACCGCTATGTCGGGCGCACCTTCATCGAGCCCGATCAGGCGATGCGAGAGCAAGGAATCCGCGCAAAGTTCAACCCTCTGGCCGAGATCTCGGGCAAGCGGGTCATCGTCGTTGACGACTCGATCGTGCGCGGGAGTACGACGAGTCAGATCGTCGCCATGCTGTTCGACGCTGGAGCGCGCGAGGTGCACATTCGAATCTCCTCGCCGCCGATCGTATCGCCCTGCTTCTACGGGATCGACATGGCCGACCAGGGAGAGCTGATCGCGGCCGGTAGCGCCATCGAGGAGATTCGCGAGCGAATTGGAGCTTCGAGTCTTGCCTACCTCTCGCTGGATGCTCTGCAGCAGGCAACGCGGCAACCACCCAACTCGGTGTGTCGCGCGTGTCTGACCGGTGAGTATCCGACGGTGATTCCTGACGATCTGAAACTACGCAAGCTTCGCTTCGAGCCCGCACCGGTCTAGTTTCAACCGCCGCGGCATAGCCTGGCGACGCTGTTAGCGCTCGGACGTCTTCGCGTCGCCGATGGCGCACTCGCTGACTATTCGACGCCGTCCATGTAAGTTTCCCAGTCACCGAACGGGGCGCTCCAGTCGGTT
>JAUXJK010000313.1 GCA_030624785.1 Actinomycetes bacterium | reverse complement strand
CCCACACCCACTGACATGACCAAGAGACAGCCCACACTGCACGATCCCAGCGTTGAGCGCGATGCCTGCGGCATCGGTTTCGTCGCCCGAACGGACGGTGAGCCCGATCGAGAGGTAATCGAGCTCCTACTCGACGGGCTGCGTCGTGTCAGACACCGTGGAGCCACATCGGCCGACCTGAAAACGGGTGACGGTGCGGGCCTCTTGTTCCCGATTCCAAGGTCTCTCGTGCCGAGCAGCTCAGACGGGCTCGCCATGGTCTTTCTCCGTGAGGAGCGGGCACGAGCGGCTATCGAAGCAGCGTGCCGCGACGAAGGCATCGAACCCCTGGGGTGGCGTCGGGTCCCGATCGATCTCTCCGCATTGGGAAGCGAGGCTCAGGAGAGTGTGCCGGACATCGAACAGCTCGTCCTGAGCCGACCCGCCGGAGCCGACGACTCCGAAGCGGAATGGGCCGCCTACCGTGCCCGCCGCCGCGCGGAGCGGATCGGGGGCGCATACATCGCCTCGCTCTCGTTCAGTCTCGTTACCTACAAGGCGCTTTGCGCGGCCGATGCTCTCGGGGACTTCTATACGGATCTTTCCGACTCCAAGCTGACCGCGTCTCACGGAGTTTTCCATCAGCGTTTCTCGACCAACACGACACCTTCCTGGGAGCGCGCTCAGCCATTTCGCATGCTCTGTCACAACGGCGAGATCAACGCGATCCAGGGCAACGTCAACTGGATGCGAGCGCGGGAAGGGAACTTCGGAACCCAGGACGACAATCTCTACCACCCCGTGCTCGACGAGTCGGGCTCCGACTCAGCGATGCTCGACAACGCTCTCGAGGTCCTCGTGCACGGCGGAAGGGACATTCGACACTCCGCAGAGATGCTCATCCCGCCAGCCTGGGAACGGGACGAGGAGCTCGACCCGGATGTACGCGATTTCTTCCGATTTCACGCGAACTTGATCGAGCCATGGGATGGCCCGGCCGGCGTTGTATTCACCGATGGCCGTGTCGTCGGTGCGACCCTCGATCGCAACGGCCTCCGTCCACTTCGTCTGTCGATCGCAGACGATGGATTCGTTGCGTGTGTCTCGGAAGCCGGCTCGGTTCAGCTAAAGGGTCACGGAGCCGTTCGACGCCTCAAGCTGGGGCCCGGCCAGATCATTGCCATCGACCCCGAACGCGGTGTGCAGTTCGACGGCGACGTGAAATCGGCGCTGTCGCGCCGCGAGCCGTACGGTGCCTGGCTCAACGAAGGGCTCGTCGAAGGATCTGCAGGCGAGCCGGTCGAGCCGACGGAAGAGGATCTCACGGCCGAACAGATCCGCTACGGCTATACACGTGAAGAGCTCACCATGTTTCTGCGCCCGATCGCGGGTCAGGGGCACGACCCGACGTACTCGATGGGGGACGACACCGCCCTTGCGCCACTCGCTGGACGAGCCAGACCCCTCTACCACTACTTCAAGCAGCGTTTCGCCCAGGTAACCAATCCACCAATCGACCATCTGCGAGAGCGCTTCGTCATGTCGACTCGGGTGGTGCTCGGAGGCCGCGCAACGCTTTTTAGCGACGGCCCCGATGTCGCTACCGGAATCGAGCTTGACAGCTTCTTCCTGTTTCCGAGCGCGCTCGACGATCTTTCGCCGGTGCGCCTCGATGCGACCATGGGGCAACACGAGTCGCTCCGCGACGCATCTCGCCGTCTCGCCGATGATGCCGAGCGCGCCGTCACCGCGGGCGCGGGCCTGCTTGTCGTCAGCGACGTCGCCGAGGGGCGCGCGCCCATGCCTGCGCTCCTTGCAACGGGTGCCGTTCACCACAGGCTCGTTGCGAAAGGCCTGCGAACGAAGGCAACGCTGATCGTGGAGTCGAACGAAGCGCGCGAAGTGCATCACTTCGCCTGCCTACTCGGCTACGGCGCCGAGGCCATTGCGCCGCGACTCGTTCTCGAGACGATCGCTCAGCTCGCAGCCAACGACAAGGTGGGCGGCGACCGACCCTCACCCGCCGAGGCTCAGAACCGATTCAAGAAGGTCGTGGAGGACGGCGTCCTCAAGATCATGTCGAAGATGGGAATCTCGGACGTCGCGAGCTACACCGGGGCACAGATCTTCGACTCACTTGGCCTGGCGCCTGAGGTCGTGGACGCGGCATTCCTCGGCACTCCATGCCCAATCGACGGTATCGGATTCGACGAGCTCGAAAGAGAGATCCGACAACGTCTCGCCACCGTCGCCGGACCGAAGCCAAGGCTCGAGAACCCCGGCTACTACAAGTGGCGCAAGGGCGGCGAGCCGCATGCAACCAACGGCAACGTCGTCGATGCGATCCACGAGATGAATGAGGCGCACGCCCTGCGAAAAGCAGTGAGAGACGCAAGCGGCATCGAGATCACAGACGAAGGATGGGCCGCGTACCGGCAGTTCGCACAACTCGTTGATGACCGCTCGCCGCTACAACCGCGCGATCTCCTCGAATTCATCTCTGCCGGCCCGCGGGTCCCGCTGGAAGAAGTCGAGCCTGTCGAAGACATCGTCCGCCGATTTTCGAGCGGCGCCATGTCCCACGGCGCACTCTCCGCCGAGGCCCACGAAACGATCGCTATCGCGTTGAATCGACTTGGCGCCAAGGCCAACACCGGCGAGGGAGGCGAGGCACCAGAGCGCTACCGCGACGAGCGCAACTCACCGATCAAGCAGATCGCCTCCGGGCGTTTCGGTGTTACCCCGGAGTACGCCGCATTTGCAACTGAACTGCAGATCAAGATGGCTCAGGGCTCAAAGCCCGGCGAGGGAGGACAGCTCCCCGGACACAAGGTTTCGGACGAGATCGCTCGCTTGCGGCACACCGTGCCTGGCGTGGCGTTGATCTCGCCGCCTCCCCACCACGACATCTACTCAATCGAGGATCTCGCACAGCTCATCTTCGATCTGAAACAGGTCAATCCGCGTGCCGATATCTCCGTCAAGCTCGTGGCAGAATCAGGCGTCGGCCTGGTCGCGGCCGGATGTGTCAAAGCGCTCGCGGACATCGTTCATATCTCGGGCGCCGACGGTGGTACTGGCGCGAGCCCTCTGACGTCCATCAAGAATGCCGGGAGCCCGTGGGAACTTGGGCTCAGCGAAACACAGCAAGCGCTGCTCGCAAACGGCCTGCGTGGACGTGTCCGCGTGCGCACCGACGGAGGCTTCAAGACAGGACGCGACGTTGTCGTGGCTGCGCTACTCGGTGCCGACGAGGTGAGCTTTGGGACGGCTCTTTT
>JAUXJK010000343.1 GCA_030624785.1 Actinomycetes bacterium | reverse complement strand
TCCGTCTGTTCCGCCTGAGGCAACAAGCGACGCAACCACGAGCGCGAGAGCGAGCTTGGCGAATTCGGAGGGTTGGAAGTTGAAGAATCCGAGGTCAAGCCACCGCCGCGACTCGCGAATCGGCGTGGTGAGCAGCACGATGACGAGTAGCGCCGCCGTCGTCAGATACAACGGAGCTCTCAGCCGCCGCAGCACGTCAGGGTTGATGCTCGCCAGCGCAATCAGCGCTATCCCGCCCAGCCCGGCAGCGAGAGACTGCCGCGCAATGAAGAACGATGGATCGCCTGGAATATCGTCAGCCGTGACCGTGTTGACGATCCAGAGCCCGTACGCGACGAGCCCGCCGACAACTGCGAGCAGCACGAGGTCGAGCTGAAAGATGTAGTGCGCGGCGGTGGCAAGCGGACTCGTGACCACTTCGCGATCTCGGATCGAAAGAACTTCCGGCCTCGTCGCCATCAGTCGGTCTGCCCAACGATGTTGCCGATATCAACCTGCTCCTTGGGAGCCTCGACACCGAAGTACTCCTCGAATACCTCGAGTGCGATCGGCGCCGCGGACTCCCCGCCGAGGCCACCGTTCTCGACTAGAACGCAGACCGCGAGTTCGGCTTTCTCCTCGATACCAGCTGGCCCGTAGCCACACCACCAAGCTTGGTCGAGGAGGCCCCTCACAACGTGGTCAGACTCGAGGTACCCCTTCGGGAGGGTCACGAACTTCTCTGCCGTCCCGGTCTTGCCTGCGATCGGGATCGAGTAGCTGCCGAAGGTGCTCGAGGAGGTGCCGTACTCCTGGTGCGTCGCGTCATACAGTCCCTGCTGTACGACGCGCACGTGATCGGGATCGAGGCCGATATCCCGCGGTTGCGCTGGCGCAAATCGACGCAAGACGACGGGGTCGTCAACATCGCTGCCGGACTGTTCGACCTGCGCAACAATATGTGGGTCAACGAGCTTGCCGCCGTTCGCGAGAGACGCGTAGAAGCGTGTCATCTGCAACGGAGTGACAAGCAGGTCGTCCTGCCCAATAGCAAGCGTGACCGAGTTGCCGGGCTTCCAGATCTGCTCGACTGCGGTGTCATAGTGCTGTTTTCGCCACTCCGGGTCAGGAAGCACGCCGGCTCCTTCAGGGCCAACGTCAAATCCGGTCACCTCGCCGAATCCCATCCGACTCGCCCAGAACTGCAGCGGGCTCCCACGATCGAGCGGCAAGTTGTAGAACCGTAGGCCGAGATCGTAGAAGTAGGTATCGCATGACTCGGCCAGCGCAGTGGGAAGCGTCAGCGGCACGTCGCGCGGCTGCCAGTTCCGGAATATGCGGTCCTCGACGCGGATCTCGGTCTTGCATTGAATGAGCTCTTCCGTCCGAAGGAGCGGATGGGTCCCAGTGGCGTTGTTCTCTGACAGGGCGGCCAGTGCCGTGACCGGCTTGAACACCGACCCCGGCGGATAGAGACCGATCGTCGCACGACTCAGACCAGGCAGGTTTGCCAGCGGATCGCCAAGTCGGTTGATCTTGTTCGTGTCCAACGTCCCCGACCAGATGCTCGGATCGAAGTCGGGATACGACGCGATTGCTCGTAGGGCGCCGTTGCGCGGATCGATGGCCACGACCGCGCCACCGTTGGCCGCCCAGTTCTCATCGCGGAACCCTCGGGCTTCGACGATGCCCTCTCGCAGCGCCCGCTCAGCTACCTCCTGCAAGTCCCTGTCGATTGTGAGTCGCAGACGATTGCCGTTGAGCGGAGCAAGCACCACTCTGCGACCGCTGACGAGTTGGCCGAGGGCATTGAAACGCACTTCCTCGACCCCGGGCGTCCCGCGTACGTAGCGGTCGTAGCTCCCCTCAATTCCCGTCTTACCGATGCGATCGCCCAGCCCATACTCCGCGCTGTCTCTGTCCTCGAGCTCCTCGGCTGATATCTCACCCACATACCCGACAATGTGCGAGGCCAGCCGCCGATTGGGATAGTCGCGTATCTCGCTTTCCTCGATCGTGACGCCCGGAAAATCGATCGGGTTCTCAAGGATGTAAGCCGGCTTGGGCTCCTTCACTGACCGCTTGACGATGATTGGCCGCAGCGGGTCGTTGGCGACGCGTCCGATCTGGGCATGCAATCGCCGCTCCGGCACCTCGAGAAGCGCACCGAGGCGCCTGACGACGCCATCGATCTCACCGGGCGGCACATCGGCCGGCCAGAGCTGAACGACGGTGCCGGGCGTGTTCTCAATGAGCGGCCGACCGTGCACGTCGACGACCGTTCCCCGGAGCCCGTCGATCCGAGCAGTCCTTACCTGATTCTCCTGCGCCTCGAGCAAGTACTCGTCGCCCGAGACGACCTGAAGCGCCCAGAGCCGGAAGATCAACACACTGAGCAGCACGATCGCGAGACCACCGAAGATCGCGATCCGCAGGCCGAGCCTCGGCGTCAAGCGAAACGGAGACTCCACGCGCGGGTCACGCGACATGAACGGGCCCCTAGCTCGCAGCAGCGATCACCTCGCGCGCGCTTGGCCTACTCACGGGGAAAATCAGCCGCACAACCATAAAGATCGGGTACGCGAACACCAGGTTGAGTGCGAGAGACGGCAGCATCGAACGGACGAGACTCGAACCGAATGCGATCGATGTGCCAAGGAACACCGTCACCAGAGCCGAGCCTACGAAGAGCACCACGGTGGCGCCCGCGACGGCGATCGAAACGCGAGCGAACTGCGACGAGCGCACGCTCGTGGCAGTTCCGAACCAGCCGGCGCCGTATCCGACAAGAACCAGCAAGAGCGACGTAAGCCCCAGTGTGCCGAGAGACGCGGTGTCGACAACCAGCCCCGCCCAGAAGCCGGCAAGGGCTCCGAAGGCGGCTCCTCGCAGCAGAGCGATGGCGACGAGGACGCAGAGCAGCACGTCGAGCGACCCGTCGACGAACTGGAGCGGGTTGAAGAGGGTTAGCTGAGCAATTGCGACGAC
>JAUXJK010000197.1 GCA_030624785.1 Actinomycetes bacterium | reverse complement strand
GCGTTGCTCTTGACCAAGCCGCTGGGAACCGGGATCGTTCTCGCCGCCGCCAATCAGGGGCTGATCGATGCCGAGTATCGCGACAATGCCATAGAACAGATGACAGAGTTGAACGCGCGCGCAGCAGAGATCCTCCGGCCGCGCGAGCCAAGTGCGGCCACCGATGTCACAGGTTTCGGTCTGTTCGGCCATTCGATGGAAATGGCTGAGCGCAGTGAGGTCAGGATCGTCCTGGAAGCCGATGCGCTGCCGCCGATGCCCGGGGCTCTCGACGCCGCTGCCGCCGGAGCCCGCACCGGCGGCGACGCCTTGAATCGCGACCTCGTCGCGGGTCGCGTCGATACCGAAGGGCTCGATGAGCAGATCGATATTCTCGGACACGATCCCCAGACGGCCGGAGGGCTTCTCGTGGCCGTAGCCCCCGAAAGAGTCGCGGTGCTCGAAGCATCGTTTGCGGCCGAGAAACTTTTCCTTGCCCGGATCGGTCGTGTCGAGGCCGGCTCCGGCGTTGCGGTTCGTTAGCTCACCGTAGAATTGCGCCGATGAAGACTGCGCTGTCGGCGAGTGCGCAAAGACGCCGCCGCCAGTTGTCACCGGCCACTGTGTCGCATCTCGCTCAGGTCGCGCTCGTCGCCGTGTTTCTCGTTGTCGTCTCGGGAGCGGTCGTTCGTCTCACCGACTCGGGGCTCGGCTGCGATAACTGGCCCAACTGTAGTGAGACGCCGTTTCCTGAACGCGAGTTTCACGCAACGATCGAGTTCGTCAACCGCGTCGTCGCGCTGATCGGGATCATTCTGACGCTCGTGGTCGCGGTATCGGCACGCTTGATGGCTCGCCCGGATCGTCTGCTCTCGCGCGCCGCACTCATTGCCGCGATCGGCATGGTCGCGCAGATTCCGCTTGGCGGGCTCACGGTGCTACTCGATCTCCATCCACTCGCTGTGATGACGCATTTCCTTCTGGCGTTGATCGTCTTTGGAGTCGTGGTCTTCGTCGCCATTGAGGCTCGTAGGAACGTGTCTGGGCCGGCACGCAGTACTGAAAGCACCGCAGCTCGCCGGGCCACGGTGCTCGCGGCCGCCCTGCTGCCCCTCGCGGCCGCACTTGTTGTCACCGGCGCGTTTGTGACCTCGGCCGGGCCGCATCCCGGTGGCGACGGTGTCGAGCGACTCGGCGACTTCTGGACATCGCTACGCGTCCACGTCTGGATCAACGGCGCCTTCGGGATCGGCTTCGCAGCGCTCCTGGGCCTCCTATTGCTGGCGCGTCGAGAGCTGAAGGGCGTCCTGGTGATGGCTCTTGCGGTTCTGGTGGTGCTGGTCGCTCAGATGGCAGTGGGCGAGACTCAACGCAACAACGGGTTGCCGTGGGAGCTCGTGCTTGCGCACGTGGCGATGGCCTCGCTAGTCTGGGCCGGGATGGTTGGCGTGACGGTTGAGCTCGTACAACGTGTCGGATGGCCTGAACGGCACTGGCTGCGCGGGCAATACACTCTCAGGCATCGCTGAGTCACTCCGTATCGATCATCGCCCTGACCTGCGGCGCCCGATCATGGTCACGTCGTTCCGTGGCTGGAATGATGGGGCCCAGGGAGCGTCGCTGGCTGCAGAGTTTCTTGTACGCCAGTGGGATGCAACGCGCTTTGCGGACATCGATCCGGAGGACTTTTTCGACTTTCAAGATGTGCGTCCACACGTGAAGCTCGAAGATGGGCTCACGCGCCGTATCGACTGGCCGGAGAACGCGTTCTACCACGCCGCGATACCGGGGTCGGAGCGAGACGTTGTCCTCCTTCAGGGCATCGAGCCGAGCCTCAAATGGCGGACGTTCACCGAGCTCGTTCTTGGGCTTGCTCAAGACCTCGGCGTCGAGACGATCCTGACATTTGGCGCTCTGCTCGCCGACGTCCCTCACAGTCGCGACGTCCCGATTACTGGCGCGGGAAGCGACTCGGCACTCATGGACGAGCTCGGACTCGCCGCGTCACGATACGAGGGCCCTACCGGCATCGTCGGTGTCCTTCACAACGCATGCCGGGAGGCCGGGTTGCCCTCGGCCAGCATCTGGGCCGCCGTACCGCACTACGCGTCACTTGCGCCGAGCCCCAAGGCGGCGCTGGCGCTCTGCCAGAAGTTCGGCGGCTTTCTCGGAGTCGAGTTCGAACTCAACGAGCTAGAAGAAGCGACCGAGTCGTATCAAGAGCAGGTGAGTTCTGCGGTGGAGGCAGACGAGGAAACGGCTCGCTATGTGCTCCAGCTCGAGGAGCAAGCGGATGCCCTAGACGAGGCCGACATTCCGTCGGGCGACGCACTCGCGGCCGAGCTGAGCCGATTCCTTCGCGAGCACGAGGCGCGGCGCCGAGAAGACGAGGACGAGACTCGAAGCTAGCTTGACGCGGCCGAGTCGGGGCTCGGTTTCGTCGTATCTCCGCCACGCTGATCCGAGTCAGGCTTGGCGTCGGCGGATTCGCCGGATGACGGATCGTTGCCGGATGTGCCGACCGCGGTGGCGTCGCCGGCGGCCGTGCCTGTCCCTCGCGAGGAGCGACGACGCCTTCGACGTCGGCGGGACGATCGACTTCGCCCTGATCCGGGCTGCTGCGCATCGCCGCCATTGCTCGAGTCGTTCTCCGCGGCGGAGTGCTGGTCTGTTTCTGAGTCTCCGTTGGCGGCCGTGCCTTCGCTATCAGGGCTAGCCCCGTTCGTCTGCTCAGCGTCGGCGCGTCCCGTCTGCTTGTTCGCATCTGGCGTTGAGTCGGCCGGGACCCTGGCCGCGCCGTTGGAGCTCTCCTTTGGGGTCGCGTTCAAGGCGTTCGCGCCGGTGCGGGCGCCCTTGGCGCCCTTCTTCTTGCGTCGGCGCCGCCGCTTGGGCGCCTTGGGTTGCGGCAGATTGTCTGCGAGTGCCGTGGCTGTCTCGTGAACCGTGCCGATGCGTTCGCGGGCTCGATCGATCAACTGCTGGGCGGTGGGCGTGTAGCCCTCGGCGGAGGCCAGGAGCGCTGCTGCAACGTGAATCGGTTGCTCCAGTGCAACGTTAACGAGGCGAGCCGCGTTCTCCTCATGGCGATGACGCCGCGAGTTGGCGAGCGTGCCGAGAAGCTTCTTGGCGTCGGGAAACTCGGCACTCGCGCGCCTGTCTTGATATTTCCGCGTTACCTTCGCCAGCCGCCACGTCCATCGATCGAGAATGTCGACGGGCACGTCAACCGCCTCGTCGCCGATCGCTCTGAGGAGAATTCGCACGCCCTGAACGCGATCCTTCTCCCAGACTGGAGACGACGACACGATGCTGACCAGATCGTCGAAATCGGCGCGGTCGATCTTTGTCGACACGCGATCGCCGAGCGCAGCAAGGCGGAGTTTGCGGTTGGGATTCTCCGCCGAGCACGCCATGAGAAACAGTTCTCGGCACTCCCGGTCTGTGGCCGCGAGCTTCTCGGCGAATGTCTGGCGCTCCTCGATGCGGACCTGGCGCCCGGCGAGGCGCGCCCACAACTCTTGCTCGTCGCTTGAAAGCTTGCTCGGGTTGATGCGCTGCCACTCGCGTCCGATCACGGTGACCCGCCGCTGGGGATCGGGCGTCACGGGTACGAGCCACGACGCTGGCGAGAGTTTTCGGCGTGCGCGCCGCTGCACGCGACGTCGGGGGGCGGGCGTAACTCGGGCTCCTGGCCGATAGAAATCTGAGTCGAGCAGGCTGTGGATCGTCACGGTTCTCTCGCTGTGAATCGATCCCGCGTCGACGAAATCGACGATGACGCCGGCTTCCTTGCGCGCATGAATGCGCATCACGCGGCCGATGCGTTGCTGATAGACGCGGCGGCTCGCTGTCGGCGCGAGATGCATGCAGACAGTCGCGCGTGGTGAGTTCCATCCCTCCGCCAACAGTTGGGCATTGATCAACACGTTGATCTCGCCGCGTTCGTAGGCGGCGAGCGTTTCGGCGAGTTTTACGGGCGGCGTTTTGCCACTGACAGCCTCGGCTTTGATCCCGGCGGCACGAAACTCGCGCCCCAGGTTGTACGCGTGATCGACACCAGCGGCGTACACAATGCCGGGCGTATCACCGAAGCGGTCGCGGTAGAGGCTCGCGGCCGCCTGGTTGATTAGCTCGTGGTCAAGGACGCTGGCGAGCTCCTCCTGATCGTAGTCGCCGCCGACGATCGGAACCGACGAGACAGCGGCTGCCGGTGGTACCCGCAGCGAGCGGAGCGGGGCAATCAGGCCACGTCGCGCTGCATCGCCTAGGGGCAGGTCATCAACCGAGGCTGGAAACACGTCGGAGACCTGCTTGGCAATGAGTTCCTCTGTCGCCGTCATCCCGATAAAGATTGGTTCTGGAAGGCTCCTAATCGCGGCGCTCGTCTTCTCGCCGAGCGCCGTGTGTGCCTCGTCGCAGATGACCAGTTGATACGTGTCCCGACTGATCGAGCTCGAGTGCCGCGTAAACCAGGCGTATGTCTGCACCGTGATCGGGGTGGCAGGCCGAACACTCGCGCCTTCTAGCACCGCATCCGTGAAGCGTTTCCCGTAGCCCTCGGTCGTCAGGTCGCGATTGAACTGATTGACCAGCAGGCGACGGTGCGTGAGGATCAGGACGCCCATCGAGCGGGCCGCTTCGACAAAGCCGGCGGCCGCGATCGTCTTGCCGGAGGCCGTCGGGTGTCGAAAGCGAAACCGTCGGGCGGCCCCGGGGTCGTCGAGCTCCTCGTCGGGCTCCTCGCCGTCTAGATCGTCGTCGCCCGTTGCGATCGGCTCGTCGTCTTCCTCAGCGGTGGCGTCCTCAGCCGAGGCCGGCTCATCAGCCTCGTCGCCGTTGTTCGTCGCATCGCGGCTCTTCTCCGCGAGTGCGATCAGCTCGGTAAGCATTCCGGCGAGTGCGTCTGTCTGGTGTCTGCGAAGCTCAGTACCCGCTGCT